>NZ_JBRILT010000007.1:0-142082 GCF_052977065.1 Shewanella sp. 125m-1 | reverse complement strand
TGTTTAAAAACACTCGGATTTTGCCATCTTATAAAGATCGGTCAACCGATCAATAAACTGCTAAATGATCGGCATTAGTGCTGAGCACGCTTTTTTGAGCAGAGGCCATAAAATTAGTGATTAATCACTCGAGGCAACTCTTTTTCTTCTTCTCGTAAGGTCAAGACTTCTACGCCAGTTTGGGTAACAAGTAATGTATGTTCCCACTGAGCTGAATTTTTGCCGTCAGAGGTGGTGACTGTCCAGTTATCTTTCTTATCCAGAACGCTAGTATGGCGGCCGGCATTAATCATAGGTTCGATAGTGAAACACATGCCTGGGCGTAATACGGTTTTGTCATTATTTTTGTAATGCATGACCTGTGGCTCTTCATGAAAGCCTGCGCCAATGCCGTGACCGCAGTAATCGGTCACAATGCTGTATTTTTCAAGGCCGGTTTTCTTTGATTTGATGAACTTTTCAATCAAGGTGCCGATTTCACCTAACTTCATGCCTGGACGCACTTTTTTAATGCTGAGATATAACGCTTCTTGGGCGATACGGCATAGGCGAGCGTTCTTTGGACTGACATCGCCGATAAGGAACATCTTAGAGGTATCACCGTGGTAACCATCAACAATGACCGTGATATCAATATTGATGATATCACCATCAATAAGCGGACGATCACTTGGAATGCCGTGACAGATCACATCGTTAATTGAGGTGCAAATTGATTTTGGAAAACCATGATAATCAAGAGGTGCAGAGATAGCGCCATTATCTTCAGTGAATTTAGCGCAGATAGCGTTTAATTCATTGGTCGTCGCACCCGCTTTGACATGTGGTGCGATCATTTCGAGTACTTGTGCGGCTAGTTTACCCGCGGCACGCATCTTTTCAATCTCTTCAGCTGTCTTAATTACTATACTCATTCTAGTATCTCTTAGTCTTTAAATTGTCGTCTTTCAATCTGACGATTATGCCTGAAAAACGACGTAAATATTTGTGCTTTTTTTCATATTATGGTATAAAGCGCGCCGTTATGTTTGACTCTTGTCGATCTCACCTTAAGGTGGTTCGTTCGAGTTAAGATGGCGGCCATTATACATGGCTATTGATAAATACTAAATCACACACATATCGACACGTTCTTCGGGGTGCCCTCAATAGGGTCGAAGATATGGGATATGTGGAGGTCTAACCCCTAATATTTTAAGGTAAATAAAATGACTACAGTTTCAATGCGCGACATGCTACAAGCCGGTGTTCACTTCGGTCACCAGACTCGTTACTGGAACCCAAAGATGAAGCCATTCATCTTCGGCGCTCGTAACGGTGTTCACATCATCAACCTAGAGCACACTGTACCAATGTTCAACGAAGCACTTGCTTTCATCAGCAACGTTGCATCTAAGAAAGGTAAAGTTCTTTTTGTTGGTACTAAGCGTGCTGCAAGCGAAGCTATCAAAGAAGCTGCTGTTTCTTGTGATCAGTACTATGTTGATCACCGTTGGTTAGGTGGTATGTTGACTAACTGGAAAACAGTTCGTCAATCAATCAAGCGTCTTAAAGACCTTGAAAGCCAGTCTGTAGACGGTACTTTCGACAAGCTGACTAAGAAAGAAGCGCTAATGCGTACTCGTGAACTTGATAAGCTAGAGAAGTCTCTAGGTGGTATCAAGAACATGGCTGGTCTACCAGACGTGATTTTCGTAATCGGTGCTGACCACGAGCATATCGCTATTAAAGAAGCTAACAACCTAGGTATTCCAGTTGTTGCTGTTGTTGATACAAACTCTTCTCCAGACGGTATCAACTACATCGTTCCTGGTAACGATGATGCTATGCGTTCTATCCGTCTTTACACTGGTGCTGTTGCTGCTGCTGCGAAAGCTGGCCGTGGTCAAGACCTAGCTGTACAAGCTGAGCAAGACGGTTTCGTAGAAGCTGAATAATAAAGGTCGATGATTTTCATCACCCTTATTAACCAAGATACATGATTGGTGAACAGGGGCGCTCTCATTTAAACTGATAGGCCCCTGTTTTATATCTATTGAATTTGAAGAATTATCTGTAGAGGATTTAGCAATGGCAATTACTGCTGCCCAAGTTAAAGAACTTCGTGACCGCACTGGCGCTGGCATGATGGACTGTAAAAAAGCACTGACTGAAACTAACGGTGACATCGAGTTAGCAATTGATAACATGCGTAAGAGCGGTGCTGCTAAGGCTGCTAAAAAAGCGGGTAACATCGCTGCTGAAGGTACTATCCTTATCAAGCAAGGTGAAGGTTACGCTGCTCTACTAGAAGTTAACTGTCAAACTGACTTCGTAGCAAAAGATTCTAACTTCCTAGCATTTGCTAACGAAGTACTAGATGTTGCTGCAGCATCTAAAGTAACTATCGAAGATTTGAAAGCACAGTTCGAAGAGACTCGTGTTGCACTAGTTGCAAAAATCGGCGAAAACATCAACGTTCGTCGCGTTGAATACATCGATGGTGCAAACCTAGCACAATACCGTCACGGTGATCGTATCGGTGTTGTTGTTACTGGTGAAGCTGACGAAGACACACTAAAGCACATTGCTATGCATGTTGCTGCGTCTAAGCCTGAGTATGTTAACCCTTCTGACGTTCCTGCTGAAGTTGTTGAGAAAGAAAAAGCACTTCAAATCGAAATCGCTATGAACGAAGGTAAGCCTGCTGAGATCGCTGAGAAGATGGTTGTCGGTCGTATGAAGAAGTTCACTGGTGAGGTTTCTCTTACTGGTCAAGCTTTCATCATGGAACCAAAGAAAACTGTTGGCGAAATTCTTAAAGAGAAAGGCGCTTCAGTAACTAACTTCATCCGCTTAGAAGTGGGTGAAGGTATCGAAAGAAAAGAAGAAGATTTTGCTGCTGAAGTAGCTGCACAAATCGCTGCTACAAATAAGGCTTAATCTCCTTTTTTAGCAAACATAAGACCGTAGCAATTGCTGCGGTCTTATCGTATATACTCGAATAGTTTTGTGTTTTGCTAAGTAACATTCGGTATAACTATTCCAGTGTATAACCCCTATCGCCATAATCAGGACTAATAAATATGAGTACCAATCCTAAACCTGCATTTCGTCGTGTTCTTTTAAAACTAAGTGGTGAAGCCCTAATGGGTGAAGAAGGCTTCGGCATTGATCCTAAAGTGCTTGATCGTATGGGGCAGGAGATCAAAGAGCTAGTAGAGCTAGGTATTCAAGTGGGTGTTGTCATTGGCGGTGGTAACTTGTTCAGAGGTGAAGGTCTGGCTAACGCGGGTATGAACCGTGTAGTGGGCGATCACATGGGCATGTTGGCAACAGTGATGAACGGCTTAGCAATGCGTGATTCGTTGCACCGTGCATATGTTAATGCACGTTTAATGTCAGCTATTCCGCTTAAAGGCGTATGTGATGACTATAACTGGGCTGAAGCAATTAGTTTGCTTAAATCAGGCCGTGTTGTTATTTTTGCTGCAGGTACAGGTAACCCATTCTGTACGACTGACTCTGCTGCGTGTTTACGCGGTATTGAGATTGAAGCAGAAGTAGTGATTAAAGGCACGAAAGTTGACGGTGTTTATTCAGATGATCCAGTTAAAAACCCAGAAGCCGTCAAGTATGATGTAATGGGGTACAATGAAGTACTCGAAAAAGAATTGAAAGTAATGGATTTGGCTGCATTCACTATGGCCAGAGACCATAATATGCCATTGCTTGTATTTAACATGAATAAACCAGGTGCATTGCGCCGCGTTATCATGGGCGAGCAAGAAGGCACAATGATTAAAGCTGATTAAGCAATATTTAGTGACTTAAAAGGACATATAACGTGATAAACGAAATTAAGAGCGATGCGCAAACTCGCATGGACAAGTGTGTAGAGTCAACAAAAACTCAAATGGCTAAAGTTCGTACTGGCCGTGCACACCCAAGCTTATTGGATACTATCCAAGTACCTTACTACGGTTCGCTGACTCCGCTTAAGCAAGTTGCAAGTGTCTCTATTGGCGATGCTCGTACGTTAACGGTATCTGTATTTGACCGTACTATGATTGCAGCTGTTGAAAAGGCAATCATGAGTTCAGATCTTGGTTTAAACCCAATGTCTGCAGGCGCGACTATTCGCATTCCATTGCCAGCCCTAACTGAAGAGCGTCGTAAAGACCTTATCAAAGTGGTTCGTGCAGAAGCAGAAAACGGCCGTATTGCTATCCGTAATGTTCGCCGTGATGCTAATTCGAATGTAAAAGAATTAGAGAAAGACAAAGAGTGCACTGAAGATGACGTTCGTCGCAGTGAAGATGATGTGCAGAAGCTAACTGATGCGCACATTAAGCTAATCGATGAAATCTTGGCTGCTAAAGAAAAGGAGCTGATGGAGTTCTAATCGTACTCATCAGCATAGGGGAATGTTCACTATTTAGGTTGATTTTTAATGAGGCCTTGTGCAGGTTTTTTGCTTCTTTATTGAGAAGTAGCGAGCTTTTTGCGACAGGTATTAAGCTTCACAGTTCACGCCTTGTAATAAAAGCGGCGAGCTCGGACAAAAATTAAACTTGAATGGACAACATGCCCTAGAGTTCAGACGCCGTGTAGAGTTATACTACACGGCGTTTGTCTATTTTTAAGGGTTGTAATAGATGTCAATCGATTCCCAATCTGACACTGAAGTGACAGAGACATTACCAAATGAGATATCGACTTTGGTAAAACAGTCTATCCCCAAACACGTTGCTATCATTATGGATGGTAATGGTCGTTGGGCACAGGCGCAGGGAAAGCCAAGAGTCATCGGCCATAAGGCGGGTGTAAAGGCGGTTAGGCGAGCGGTGAGTACGGCCCGAAATTTGGGTGTTGAATCATTAACATTGTTTGCGTTTTCTAGTGAAAACTGGCGCAGACCAGACAAAGAAGTCAGCTTGTTAATGGAGCTGTTTTTTACAGTGCTTCAGCGTGAACTTAAGCTGTTACACAACAATGGGGTTCGCCTCAATATTATCGGTGATATCAGTCGATTTTCTCCCCGTTTGCAAAAGCAGATTGCAGCAGCAGAAGAGAAAACGGCAGACAATCATGATTTAGTGCTTAATGTCGCGGCCAACTACGGTGGACGATGGGACATTATGCAAGCGGCGCAAAAATTAGCAGCTAAGGTCGAATCTGGTGAAATGAGCAGCACTCAGTT
Organism: Shewanella sp. 125m-1; assembly: GCF_052977065.1. Classification (NCBI taxonomy): domain Bacteria; kingdom Pseudomonadati; phylum Pseudomonadota; class Gammaproteobacteria; order Alteromonadales; family Shewanellaceae; genus Shewanella; species Shewanella sp. 125m-1. The sequence goes on along the minus strand of NZ_JBRILT010000007.1, from coordinate 136,900 downwards.
TACCGAAGAGGCAATTAGTGAGCATTTGTGCATGCAAAATCAAGCCGAAGTTGATTTAATGATCCGCACAGGTGGTGACTATCGCATAAGTAACTTTGTCTTGTGGCAAGCCGCTTACGCTGAGTTAGTCTTTACTGACACTCTGTGGCCGGATTTTGATGAGGATGCGTTTAAAGACGCGATTGCTATTTTTGCTAATCGTCAGCGTCGATTCGGTTTGACAGGAACTCAAATCGATACCATCCGCTCTTTATAATAATTAATGAGGGAAGTTTTTTGCTAAAACAACGAATAATAACAGCAATATGGTTAATCCCCTTAGTTTTTGGTGCCATTTTCGGTTTACCGACTGAGTATTTTTCTTGGGCACTATTGGGAGTCTTTTTAATAGCCGCCAAGGAGTGGGGGCGTATTATCGATAGCAACTGTGAGATGACTCAATGGAGTTTCACCGTCACTATCGGCGTCCTATTAACCGCGCTAAACCTAATGGTGCCAGCTGATGAAATTTGGCACCGTGGTATGCTACATCCGATATTTCTCGCGGTGATCCTAATTGGTGGGTTCTGGTGGTTTATGTCGTTCATCATGGTGTTATCTTTCCCGAAAAGCGCACGCTTCTGGGAAAATAGCCACATGCTGAAATCCATGTTTGGTCAGTTGACCCTGATCCCATGTTTCGTTTCGTTACTTTCCCTTAAGGCACTTAGTACTCAAGCATCGCCATATTACGGTGGCACCTTGGTATTTTTAGTTATGCTTGTCGTTTGGGCTACAGACTCAGGTGCTTATTTTGCAGGTAAGCGATTTGGTAAGCGCAAGCTTATGCCAAATGTGAGTCCAGCCAAAACGATAGAAGGGTTGCTCGGTGGTCTGTTGACGACCATGTTAGTGGTTGCAGGTATTATGTATTTCTCACCAGAGCAAGAGATTGGTTTACTTATCGCTGTGACTTTATTTACTGCACTAGCCTCTGCAGTAGGCGACTTGTCTGAAAGTATGTTTAAGCGAGTGGCGAAAATTAAAGACTCTGGCACGATCCTACCGGGTCACGGTGGCGTATTAGATAGAATCGATAGCCTCACGGCTGCTTTACCTGTATTCACATTAATCTATATAGCTTTTTGGATGTAACTAAATGCAAAACATGGTGATTTTAGGCGCGACCGGCTCTATCGGAGCGAGCACTTTAAGTGTTGTCGCGTGTAATCCTGAGCAGTACAAGGTATTTGCACTGGTCGCAAATACCAATGTCGCAAAGATGCTAGAGATCTGTACTTTGCATCAACCTAAAATTGCCCATATGGTCGATGCAAATGCTGCTCAAGCACTGAAGCAGCAACTGCCAAGCCATTTAAATATCGAAGTGACAAGCGGTAAAGATGAACTCTTATCGCTTGTCAGTAGCAATGACGTTGATACGGTGATGGCGGCCATTGTTGGCGCAGCGGGCTTGCCTTCGACACTTGCGGCGGTTAACGCCGGTAAGCGAGTGCTACTTGCCAATAAAGAGTCGCTGGTGATGTCGGGTCAATTGTTTATCGAAGCGATGCAAAACTCTGGTGCGCAAGTGTTACCCGTCGATAGTGAACACAATGCCATTTTTCAGTGTTTGTCTGAGCGTTCTCAGCTTGAAATTGGCCGCTGCGATCTAGTGGCTGCAGGGGTTTCTCACATCTTGCTGACAGGTTCTGGCGGACCATTTTTAACGTCTGATTTGGCTACGTTATCGGCAATGACTCCTGAGCAGGCTTGTAAGCATCCTAACTGGTCTATGGGGCGTAAAATCTCGGTTGATTCGGCGACTATGATGAACAAAGGTCTTGAGTACATTGAGGCGCGTTGGTTGTTTAACGCCAGTCCTGAGCAGCTAAAGGTTGTGATCCACCCTCAAAGTGTGATTCATTCTATGGTGCAGTATCGTGACGGCTCAGTGTTAGCACAGCTAGGCAACCCCGATATGCGTACACCGATTGCTCATTGTATGTCTTTTCCACAGAGAATTAACTCAGGAGTTGAACCTTTAGACTTTTTCAAAGTCGGACAGTTAAGCTTCTTAGAACCTGATTTTAATCGTTTCCCCTGTTTAGCGCTGGCGATCGAAGCCTGTAAGCAAGGCCAGGAAGCGACAACGGTATTAAACGCTGCCAACGAAATTTCGGTACAAGCATTTTTAGATGGCAAGATACGTTTTACCGATATAGCAAGAATAAACGAACAAAGCTTAATGAATACGGCGACGCATCCATTAAACAGTATCGATGATATTTTGGCGTTAGACTTTCAAAGTCGTCAATACACGTTAGACGCTATCACTAAGCTCAATTAGTTCAGAGGAAAGGAATGATCGATTTTTTATGGAACCTAGGTTCCTTTGTTGTTGCATTGGGGATATTAATTGCTGCTCATGAATATGGGCACTTTTGGGTCGCACGTCGCTGCGGTGTAAAAGTTGAGCGCTTCTCTATCGGTTTTGGTCGGGCTATTTGGCGCAAGACTGGCAAAGATGGCACAGAGTATGTCCTTGCGATGATCCCACTGGGTGGCTATGTCAAAATGCTCGACGAGCGCGTTGATGAGGTGCCTGAAGAGTTAAAAGAACAAGCCTTTAACCGTAAGTCAGTTTGGCAGCGCATCGCCATTGTAAGTGCTGGCCCCATTGCTAACTTTATCTTTGCGATTATTGCATTGTACGCCATGTATCTTATTGGCGTTCCAGCCATTAAACCAATCATCGACTCAACTATCGCGGGCACACCTGCTGCGCAAATCGTGGTTAAAGAGCCGATGCAGATCATGGCGATTGGTAGCCAAAAAGTCAGGGATTGGGAAGAAGTTAATCTCGCCCTAGCTGGACACATAGGTGACAGTAATGTCGATGTGACCGTCGCGCCACTGTCTCGCTTGCAAGGCTCGTCTGGCGATGAGCATACCTATTCGTTAAATACACAAGATTGGAAGATTAACCCCGAAAAAGAACTGCCGATCACCGCTATTGGTCTTGGCATGTATCGTCCTGCGATATTACCCACACTGGCACTCGTTAGTGATGATGGCGCAGCGGGTCAGGCCGGTATCAAGGTGGGTGACACCTTAGTTGCGATTGATGGTGAAAAATACCAAGATTGGCCGCGTTTCGTAGAGATTATTCAGGGCTCAGCCAATAAGCCTGTCAGCATTACCATACGTCGTGATGGAGAGCAGTTCACGGTTAAGGTAACGCCTAAGTCTCGTGAAAATGCTGAAGGTCTACTTGAAGGCGTGATTGGCGTGGCCCCAACATCTGAACCATGGCCAGAAAACATGAAGATACAATTGGAATACGGATTTTTAGATTCTTTTCCAGTTGCAGTCGATAAAACATGGCAACTTGTCTCTGTCAGCATTAAGATGATTGGCAAGTTACTTACTGGTGACGTTTCAGTTAAAAACTTGAGTGGTCCTATTTCTATTGCACAAGGTGCGGGAAATAGCGCTGACGTCGGACTGGTATATTTTTTAGGTTTTCTTGCATTGATTAGCGTGAACTTAGGCATTATCAATTTATTGCCTTTGCCAGTGTTAGATGGGGGACACCTTTTGTATTACTTCATTGAGGTAATTACAGGCAGGCCTGTACCGGATAAGGTACAGGAAATTGGATTCAGAATTGGGGCAGCTATGCTGCTGATGTTGATGAGTGTTGCGCTTTTCAATGACTTTTCCCGACTCTGAGCAAGGACAGACAAATAATTAGAAGTGCTCTATGAGATTGAATAAACTTTTTGCCTCGATGTTATTAGTCGGAGCGTCTTTTTCAGGGAACGGTTGGGCCGAAACATTCCAACCTTTTGAAGTAGCTGATATCCAAGTTGAAGGTTTACAGCGAGTGGCACTCGGTGCGGCTTTGCTCAACCTACCTGTGAAGGTTGGGGATACTGTTGATCAATTAAAATTGCAGCAAGCAATAAAAAGCTTATATGCATCAACTAACTTCGAAAAAATTGAAGTGCTGCGCGATGGTAATGTGCTGGTCGTTAAAGTGACTGAGCGCCCAACCATTAGCTCTGTTACCTTTGAAGGTAACAAAGATATTAAAGATGAGCAGTTACAAGAGAGTCTTGATGGCTCTGGTGTGAAAGTCGGCGAGTCTCTCGACCGTACTATGCTCTCTGGTATCGAAAAAGGCTTGCAGGATTTCTATTACGGCGTAGGTAAGTACGGTGCTAAAGTTAAAGCCGAAATTATCAATCTACCCCGTAACCGAGTTGAGCTTAAGTTCACCTTTACCGAAGGTTTAGCCGCCGAAATTCGTCAGATTAATGTCGTGGGTAACACCGAGTTTAGTGATGCTGAGCTTATCGGCATGCTTGAGCTAAAAGACTATGTCGCTTGGTGGGATCTGTTTGGCGAGCGCCGTTATCAAAAACAAAAGCTACAAGCTGATCTTGAAACGATTAAGACTTACTACCAAAACCGTGGCTACATTCGTTTTGATGTAACCTCTACGCAGGTGGCAATGACACCTGATCGTAAAGGCCTCTATATTACGATTAACGTCGATGAAGGTGAGCAGTACAAAGTCAAAGACGTTAATCTAACTGGCGACTTAATGGGTAAAGAAGAGGTGCTTGAAGCCATCTTACCTTTGAAAGCCGGTGATATGTATAACGGCGGTGATGTGACCTTTACCGAAGAGATGTACGGTAAATACTTAGGTCGATTTGGTTACGCCTATCCTGAAGTGAAAACCTACCCAGAAATTGATGATGAAACGAAAGAGGTAAACCTCAACATCAACATCAATCCTGGCAAGCGTGTATATGTTCGTAATATCAGCTTTACGGGTAACACGGTAACGAAAGATGAAGTCATGCGTCGTCAGTTACGTCAGATGGAAGGTGCTTGGCTTAACTCTGCGCAAGTAGAGCTGTCAAAATCTAATCTTAACCGTTTAGGTTACTTCGAGACTGTTGATACTGAAACTGTGCAAGTGCCAGGTACCGATGATTTAGTCGATGTGGCATTTAGTGTTAAAGAGCAGCCATCAGGCTCATTTAATGCTGGCGTTGGTTACGGTACTGAATCTGGACTTAGTCTTCAGTTTGGTGTTCAGCAAAGTAACTTCTTAGGCACGGGTAATCAGGCTGGTATTAATTTAAACACCAACAAATACTCTAAGAACGTCAATATTAACTATACCGATCCATACTTCACTAAAGATGGCGTGAGCCTAGGTGGTAGTATCTATTGGAGTGAGTTTGATGCTGATGAGGCAAACCTTGAAGCCTATAAGAACAGCTCTTATGGTATTTCGTTAAACTCAGGTTTCCCTATTAACGAATATAACCGTATTAACGGTGGTATTGGATATCGTCATAACGAGATCTCTGAAATCTCTGCTTATGAGCAAGCGATTCGCTTCTACGATATTTACCGTGACAGTGATGATCCAAATGCTGGCTTAGCTTTCGATAACTTCGAATTAAGTCTGGGTTGGTCACGCAGTAACTTAAACCGTGGTACTTTCCCATCGGATGGTTCATCACAGCGTTTAAACGGTAAGATGACGGTACCAGGTTCTGATCTGCAGTATTTTAAAGCGGATTTTGATACAAGCTTTTACTTCCCACTTAACCGTAATCACAGCTTTGTTGTGCTAAGCCGAGCGCGTTTAGGTTACGGTAACGGTTACGGTAAGTTTAACGATAATGACCAGATCTTACCTTTCTGGGAAAACTATTACTCGGGTGGTAGCAGCTCATTGCGTGGCTTTAAGTCTAACTCAGTGGGTCCGCGCTCATTCTACTTGTATCGTGGCAGCGAGCCATGTGCGCCAGATCCATCGGGTGAAGGCTGTAGCTTACCTGGCGATCCTAACCAGATTCAGGTGAGTTCAGGTCGCTCAATTGGTGGTAACGCCATTGCAACTGCCAGTTTAGAGCTTATTGTGCCTACCCCATTCCTGGACGAGGCTTATACAAATTCTGTACGTACTAGTTTCTTTGTGGATGCCGGTAACGTGTGGGACACTGAGTTTGACTACGATTCATATCGTTACCTTCCAGTTGAAGAGTTTGATAGACTAGAAGATTATAGCGATCCGAGCCGTATTCGTGCCTCTTGGGGTATGAGCGTGCAGTGGCTATCGCCGATGGGACCTATGGTCTTTAGCCTTGCATGGCCAATCAAGGAATACGAGGATGATGAAACTGAGATCTTCTCGTTTAATATTGGTAAAACTTTCTAAAATCAATTTGAAAAAATCGGCAAGTTTTGCTGAGATAAAGGAGTTTGTTTTGAATAAGATGTTGAATCGCGCAATGATGGTTTTGGTTCTTTTAGGTGCACCGCTAGCGGCACACGCAGAAAAGATCGCAGTAGTTGATATGCAAGCAGTTTTTGAGCAGTTGCCACAGCGCGAGCAAGTGAACGAAACATTAAAAGCTGAGTTCGGTGACCGTGTTGCTGATGTGCAAAAGATGCAAGAAGAGCTTCGTGGTTTGCTAGAAAAACAGCAACGTGATGCGGCGCTAATGAGCGAGTCACAAAAGACCGACATGATGCGTAAAATGGAATCTATGAAAGCTGAGCTACAATTGAAAGGCAAAGCGTTAGATGAAGATATGCGTCGCCGTAACGGTGAAGAGCAAAACAAGCTACTGCTTGAAGTTCAAAAGACAATTAATACTATTGCTGAAAAAGAGCAGTATGACATGGTACTTCAACGTGGTGCTGTTATCTATGTTAAGCCAAGTGCTGACATCAGTAACAAAGTGGTTGAAGCTTTAGGTAAAGGCAAGTAAATAGATGAAAAGCTATACTTTAAGAGTATTGGCTGACCATTTAAATGCAGACGTTCAAGGTGATGACTCAGTTGAAATTTCAACTGTAGGCACCTTGGACGGTGCAGGTTCAGGTCAAATCTCTTTTTTGGCAAATTCAAAGTATCGTTCGCAGCTGACTAGTTCAGCTGCGTCTGCGATCTTAATGACGCCTAAAGATGCAGAAGGTTTTACAGGCAATGCGATTGTATTAAATGATCCCTATGTCGGTTTTGCTCGCATCGCACAATTCCTTGATACAACCCCAAAGGCGGCAGACGGTATCCACCCATCGGCACAAATAGCGGCCTCGGCCATGCTAGGTGAAGGCGTGGCAATTGGTGCGAATGCGGTCATTGGCGAGAATGTTATTCTTGGTAATAACGTTCAAGTTGGGGCGGGCTGTGTTATTGGTCAAGATAGTGTGATTGGTTCAAATACACTGTTATGGGCTAATGTAACGGTTTATCACAACGTTCATTTAGGCCAAGATTGCATCATCCATTCGGGAACGATTTTAGGTTCTGATGGTTTCGGTTACGCTAATGAACGCGGTCAGTGGGTTAAGATCCCGCAAACTGGTGGTGTGCGTATTGGTGATCGAGTTGAAATCGGTGCTAACACGACGGTAGACCGAGGCGCCATAGCCCATACTGAAATTCACGACGGGGTTATTCTAGATAACCAAGTCCAGATTGCCCATAACGATATTATCGGTGCTAATACTGCTATAGCAGGTAGTACGGTTGTTGCGGGTAGTGTAACGATTGGCAAGTATTGTATTATCGGCGGTAATTGTGCGATTTCAGGTCATTTAAGTATTGCTGATGGCGTACATGTGACTGGCAGTACCAACGTCACTAGCATTATTCGCGAAAAAGGCGTTTATTCATCGGCAACAGCCGCAATGGATAATAAGCTGTGGCGTAAGAATACCGTTCGTTTTAGACAGCTAGATACGCTATTTCAGCGCGTAAAAGCACTGGAAAATAACGTAAAGTAAATGACTGCTTTGTGCAGATAAAGGAAAGATTCGTGTCAAATCAATTGAATACAATGGATATCAAAGAGATCCTAAAATTTTTACCTCATAGGTATCCATTTTTATTGATCGATAGAGTATTGGATTTCACACCAGGTGAAACCTTACACGCTATTAAAAACGTCACAATTAATGAGCCATTTTTTCAGGGACATTTCCCGGTTCAACCTGTGATGCCAGGCGTATTGATTTTAGAGGCTATGGCGCAGGCTACAGGACTCCTTGCTTTTAAAACCATGAGCGATGAGCCGTCTAATGACGCGTTATACTATTTTGCCGGTATTGATAAAGCGCGTTTTAAGCGCGTTGTTGAGCCTGGTGATCAACTTCATTTTGAAGTGCAAATGATTAAAGAGCGCCGTGGGATTGGCGTGTTTACTGGCGTTGCTAAAGTGGATGGCGAGATTGTTTGTTCAGCGGAAATCATGTGTGCACGTAGAGAGATTTCTAAGTGATTGATAAATTAGCTTATGTTCACCCTGATGCCAAAATAGGCAAAAATGTCACTATTGGTCCGTGGACCTATATTGGTGCTGATGTTGAAATCGGTGATGACTGTTGGTTCAGTTCACACGTTGTTGTGAAAGGACCTACCGTCATTGGTAAAGGTAATAAGTTTTACCAATTTGCCTCAGTCGGTGAAGATTGCCAAGATAAGAAATATGCCGGTGAAGCAACCCGATTAATTATTGGCGACAATAACGTTATTCGTGAGTCTGTCACCATTCACCGTGGTACCACTCAAGATGAGTGGGAAACACGTATTGGCTCTAACAACCTATTTATGGCCTATGTGCATATCGCTCATGACTGTGTGGTAGGTAACAACGTCATTATGGCTAATAACGCATCGATTGCCGGTCATGTTCATGTTGGTGATTGGGCTATTTTAGGTGGCATGACCGGTGTGCATCAGTTCGTGCATATTGGTGCTCACGCCTTCACGGCTGGTAGCTCCCTTATCCTTAACGATGTGCCGCCTTTTGTGATGGCATCGGGTCAGCCTGCGATTCCTCGAGGTTTGAACATCGAAGGCTTAAAGCGCCGTGGATTCTCAAAAGAATCACAGCTTTCAGTCCGCAGAGCCTATAAGACTCTATATCGCAGCAACTTAACGGTTGCAGAAGCGATTGAGCAGCTTAAAGAGGCTGCAGTTGATGACGAACAAGTTCAAATGCTAATTGAATTTGTTGCTTCCTCTCAGCGAGGCATCATCCGCTAAGTAAGTTATTGAACCCGTGTAAAAGCGGGTTCTTTCTTTCCTCCCATTATTAACCACAGACGTTATTCTATGAGTTCAAACAATCCTCGTGTATTTGCAATGGTTGCCGGAGAGATCTCGGGCGACATCCTCGGAGCAGGCTTAATAAAAGCGTTGCAGAAGCAATATCCTGATGCTCGATTTATTGGGGTTGGTGGTCCACGTATGGACGCCCTTGGTTTTGAGTCTATCTTCTCTTATGAAGAGCTGGCTGTTATGGGAATTGTTGAAGTATTGTCACGCCTACCGAGACTACTAAAAGTTCGAGCAACATTAGTTGATGAGTTCACTAAGCTGAATCCCGATTGTTTTATTGGCATCGACGCACCCGATTTTAATATTGGCTTGGAACTCAAGCTTAAAGCTCGGGGTATTAAAACCGTACATTACGTCAGTCCATCTGTATGGGCGTGGCGACCTAAACGTATTTTTAAAATCGCTAGGGCAACGGATATGGTGTTGTCATTGTTACCTTTTGAAAAAGCGTTTTACGATGAATACCAAGTGCCTTGCACCTTTGTTGGACATACGTTAGCCGATGACATTGAGCTTGAAAGTGATAAAGCACTGGCACGTGAATTACTCGGTCTGGATAAAGATGCTGAGTATTTAGCGATATTACCTGGTTCTCGTGGTGGTGAGCTTAAGATGTTAGCCGAGCCCTTTGTTAAAGCGGCAACCCTAATCAAGCAGCGCTATCCTGATATTAAATTTGTTACGCCTTTGGTTAATCAAAAACGTCGCGATCAATTCGAGCTTGCCTTACGCGAGTATGCGCCAGATTTAGAGATCCACCTCATTGAAGGTCATTCTCGTGAAGTGATGGCGGCGGCTGATTGTATTTTATTGGCATCGGGCACAGCCACGCTTGAAGCTATGTTAGTTAAGCGACCTATGGTGGTGGCATATCGAGTGAGTCCTATCACTTATCGTATCGCCAAAGGCATGATGCTGACTAAACGCTATTCATTGCCTAACCTACTGGCAGATGAAGATATTGTTGAAGAGCTTATTCAAGCAGATTGTACGCCAGAGAAAATAGCAACAGCAGTGTCAAAGCAGTTGGACGATGATTTTACACCGCTGCATGACCGTTTCATGTCAATTCATCAAATGATAAGACGAGACGCCAGTGCTCGGGCAGCTGATGCGGTGATAAAACTGATTGAGGAACAAGCATAATGGCTGTAATAAAAGATATCACTCCTGAACAAGTGGCCCAAATTTGTATTGGTCAATACGCAGGTGTTGATGAAGTAGGCCGCGGACCTTTGATTGGTAATGTTGTCACCGCAGCGGTGATTTTAGATCCTAATAACCCTATCGAAGGGTTAAATGATTCTAAGAAACTGTCAGAGAAAAAGCGTGAGTTGCTGTTTGAACAAATTCAGCAAAAGGCCTTAAGTGTTAGTGTGGGCTCAGCGACACCAGCTGAAATTGACGATCTAAATATTTTGCATGCGACTATGCTGGCGATGCAGCGTGCTGTTGCAGGGCTCAGTATTAAGCCAAGCAGTGTGTTAGTCGATGGTAATCGCAGTCCTGACTTTGGTGTGCTCAGTCATGCAATTATCAAAGGTGATGGCCTTATCGATGCGATTAGTGCAGCTTCAATTATTGCCAAGGTTGTTCGTGATAGAGAGATGGATGTCCTTGCTGCGCAATACCCAGATTATGGTTTTGACAAACATAAAGGTTACCCTACTAAAGCGCACTTTGAAGCACTCGCAGAGCACGGTGTACTGCCTGAGCATCGTAAAAGCTTTCGCCCCGTTCGTGAGGCATTAATTTAGCTCGACACAATTTTTCCGGTGAAAGATTTACTTGCTTGAGGCATCCTTTTGCCGGAAAATTAACTCATCAGCCTGAGCGATTGCAGTTAAACTTGTTTGCAATCACCCCATGTTTTACTCTGTAAGATTGACCAGCAGTCTTCATTTATCAAAAAAGAAAGATACTCCTAATTATGTCTGATCCACGTTTTGTTCACTTGCGCGTCCACAGCGATTTTTCTATGTCTGATGGACTTTCTAAAGTTAAGCCTATTCTAGGGAAAGTGGCTGAGCTTGGAATGCCTGCGGTTGCATTAACCGATCAGACGAACATGTGTGGTTTGGTCAAGTTTTATGGAGGCTGCCATGATGCGGGTATCAAGCCTATTATTGGCACCGATTTTTGGGTAAAAGTCCCAGGATTTGATGAGTTTTGTTCTATTACTGCCTTAGCGATGGACAATAAAGGTTACTCAAACCTGACTTTGTTGATTAGCGATGCGTATCTGCGCGGCAATATTAACGACAAAGCTGTGATTGACCATGAATGGTTAGTGAAATATAACGAAGGGTTAATTCTGCTTTCAGGTGGCAAAGACGGTGATGTTGGTCGTGCGTTGCTGAAAGATAACCATGGTCAAGTAGAGTCATTAATCGACTTTTATAAGAGCCACTTTCCTGACCGATATTATTTAGAGCTGCTACGAACAGGTCGTCCAGATGAAGAGCGTTATCTGCACATGGCGGTCGCACTTGCCGAGCAAAAAGACTTACCAGTGGTTGCGACTAATCAGGTGGTATTTAATAAGCCTGAGCAGTTTGACGCCCACGAAATTCGGGTCGCAATTTATGATGGCTTTACGCTAGCCGATCCGCGCAGACCGAAGAAATACAGTGACCAACAATACTTTAAAAGTAGCGATGAGATGTGCGAGCTATTTGAAGATATTCCTGAGGCGATTCAAAATACGGTCGAAATTGCTAAGCGCTGTAACGTTACCGTAAGACTGCACGAATACTTCTTGCCGAACTTCCCGACAGGTGATTTGACCATTGAAGACTTCTTGGTCGATGTATCAGAAAAGGGCCTTGAAGAGCGACTCGAGTTTCTTTTCCCTGATCCAGATCTTAGAGCTGAGAAACGCCCTGAATACGATGAGCGTCTCGATATCGAGCTTAAAGTGATTAACCAGATGGGCTTTCCTGGTTACTTCCTTATCGTAATGGAGTTTATTCAGTGGGGTAAAGATAACGATATTCCAATTGGTCCTGGCCGTGGTTCAGGTGCAGGGTCATTGGTGGCTTATGCACTTAAAATTACCGACTTGGATCCCCTTGAATACGACTTGCTATTCGAGCGCTTTCTAAACCCAGAACGTGTATCTATGCCCGACTTCGACGTCGACTTTTGCATGGACAGACGTGATGAGGTCATTGACCACGTTGCCGACCTTTATGGTCGTGATGCGGTATCGCAGATCATTACCTTTGGTACTATGGCGGCTAAAGCGGTAATTCGAGATGTTGGCCGCGTGCTTGGTCACCCGTATGGTTTTGTTGACCGTATTTCAAAAATGATCCCAGCGGAACCCGGCATGACTTTGGCTAAAGCCTTTGAAGTCGAGCCAGGCTTGCAAGAGTCATACGACGCTGATGAGGAAGTAAAAGATCTTATCGATATGTGTCGCATTCTGGAAGGGGTGACACGTAACGCGGGTAAACACGCTGGTGGTGTGGTTATTGCCCCGACTAAGATCACTGACTTCTCGCCAATTTATTGTGACACCGAAGGCTTAAACCCGGTAACTCAGTTCGACAAAAACGATGTTGAAACCGCAGGCCTAGTGAAGTTCGACTTCTTGGGTCTAAGAACGCTCACCATTATTGATTGGGCGTTGCAGATGGTCAACAGCGTCAAAAAGAAGAACGGTGAAGAGCCGGTGCGTATTGAGTCGATTTCGCTGACTGATCCAAAGTGTTTTAAATTACTACAACGATATGAAACAACCGCGGTATTCCAGTTGGAATCTCGTGGTATGAAAGACTTGATTAAACGCCTACAGCCAGATTGCTTTGAAGATATGATCGCACTGGTTGCACTGTTTAGACCGGGTCCACTGCAATCAGGCATGGTAGATAACTTTATCGAGCGTAAGCACGGCCGTGAGGAAGTGTCATACCCTGACGCCGAATATCAACATGAGTCGCTGAAAGAGCTGTTATCACCAACCTACGGCATTATTCTCTATCAAGAGCAGGTGATGCAGATTGCTCAGGTACTTGCTGGCTATACCTTGGGCGGCGCCGATATGCTTCGTCGTGCTATGGGTAAGAAAAAGCCTGAAGAGATGGCCAAGCAGCGCGGTACGTTTGAGGCCGGTTCAATTGCCAATGGCGTTGATGGTCCGTTGTCGATGAAAATTTTCGATTTGGTGGAAAAATTCGCGGGTTACGGTTTTAACAAATCTCACTCGGCCGCTTACGCATTAGTGTCTTATCAAACACTTTGGTTAAAAACCCATTATCCACAGCAGTTTATGGCGGCAGTAATGTCGGCGGATATGGATAACACCGATAAGATTGTCACCTTGGTTGATGAGTGTGAGCGTATGGGCTTGCCACTTATTCCGCCTGATGTAAATAAAGGCTTATTTAGATTTACCGTTGATGACGATCTGAATATTGTTTACGGCATTGGCGCGGTGAAAGGTGTTGGTGAAGGTCCTGTAGACTCGATTCTCGCTGCGCGTAAAAATGGCCCCTTTAAGGACTTGTTTGATTTCTGCGCTCGAATCGATTTAAAGAAGCTTAACCGCCGCGTCATTGAAAAACTGATTTGCGCTGGTGCGCTTGATAATTTAGGCCCGCATCGAGCCGCGATGATGGCAACGTTACCGGAAGCTATTCGCGCAGCCGATCAGCATGCTAAAGCCGAAGCGATTGGTCAGCATGATATGTTTGGTCTACTCAATAATGAACCTGAAGACAGTAAGCAGCAGTTTGTTGAATGTACGCCTTGGCCCGATAAAGTTTGGCTTGAAGGCGAGCGTGACACATTAGGTTTATACCTCACAGGTCACCCGATTAACCAGTATCTGAAAGAGCTTAAGCATTACACTTCGGGTCGGTTAAAAGATGTGCATCCTACTGAACGTGGCAAAACCATGAAAGCCGCTGGGCTTGTAGTGGCGACACGTGTGATGATGACTAAGCGTGGCTCCAAGATGGGTCTGGTGACCCTAGATGATAAGAGTGCGCGTCTTGAGGTGATGCTGTTTACTGAAGCCTTTGAGAAGTTTAATCACCTGCTTGAGAAAGACCGCATTTTGATTATTGAAGGAGAGGTTAGTTTCGATGACTTCTCTGGTGGTAACCGAATGACTGCGCGTAACATTATCGATATGGGGGAAGCGCGTAGCCATTTTGCCAATGCGGTTGAAATTGACTTGCAAGCAGACAAGGTCAACGATGAGTGGTTAAGCGAGTTTAAGGCTGCGGTTGAGCCTTGGAAAGCGGGCGCTGTACCTGTGTTGATTAATTACGCCCAGCCTCAGTCACAAGCGCAGTTTACTTTAGGCGATAATTGGCGAGTCAATCCAACCGATGAGTTGATGTTGGCACTCGAGTCGTTAACAGGTTCAGGAAAGGTTCGGATCGTTTTTTAGCATGAATATTGTCTCGCTGATCCAAGCTTGCCTGCAACAGTTGCCACCTAAGGTGGCGGCAGCGGGTAAGGTAGAAAATACTCAAAATCAAACAGTCACCAATAAGCCTAAGTTAGTGCTAGCTTATAGTGGCGGCGTCGACTCTGAAATTCTGGCCTATGGTTTAGGTCAGTTTGCCAAAATCACTCCTGATTTTGAGTGTGTGTTAGTGCACGTTCACCATGGGTTAAGTGCTAATGCTGACACTTGGGTTGAGCATTGCTTATTGCAAGCAAAATCATACGATCTGAAATGTGTTGTAAAGCATGTCGAGGTTAAGCTCGCACCTAGGGTGAGTGTTGAGGCGCAGGCCCGCAGTGTGCGCTATGAAGCGTTATTATCAGAGTTATCCAACAATGATATTTTAATGACTGCCCACCATCAAGATGATCAACTTGAGACCGTTTTATTAGCGCTCAAGCGAGGCCTTGGCCCTAAAGGCTTATCAGCCATGGGTAAAGTGCAGCGCTTTAATCAGCGAAACTGGATTATTAGACCACTGCTCGATTGCAGTAAAGATGAAATAGAAGCCTACGCGAAGCAAGACAATATCCTTCATATTCAAGATGAGAGTAATTTTGATGATAAGTATGATAGAAACTTTCTTCGCTTAGACATTATCCCTAAACTCAAGCAACGCTGGCCTAGTATCGCCGCGACAGCCAGTCGCAGCGCTGAACTGTGCGCATTACAGCAGTCGGTACTCGATGAAGAGATTGCGCAGAAATTACCAAATATTCAGCTTCGAAAGGGCAGTGATTGGTTGCTTGATTTAGATAAATTAGCCCAGCACTCTCATGCTTGGCAGTCATTATTACTGCGCGGTCACATGGACATGCTAGGTTTTGCTCCGCCCTCTAAGGTGCAAGGAGAGCAGATCCTAGCCCAGTTGCTCGATGCTAAAGTTGATGCCAATGTTGAGATCCGCTTAACCGACGTTATCATCAAGCGTTATAAGCGCGAAGGCTATTTTATGCCGCTGAAGAATGCTCTCTTTGTCGCGGACAAAAAAGGTTTGTTGAGTATTGAACTTAATGGCTGTGATGACTTGATAAACGGAGCTATTAAGCTAGTCACTGGAGAGGCCTTATCGGCAAGATATTGCCAAAGTGGAGCGCGTCTTAGATTGCCTTTAGGAGTGGAGAAGGTCTCTATCGAGTTTGCACTGCCTGGCAGTACTCGTTGTCAGCCCCATAACCGTAGTAAAGGCCGTGAACTTAAAAAGTTATGGCAGGAGTGGGGACTTGCTCCCTGGCGGCGTGGCACCGTGCCGCTGCTTTGTTATGACGGTAAACTCGTATCTGCTGTGGGCTACTGGATAGAAAGGCCATATTTAGCGACCGGTGATGATGTCGGGCTGGTTTTATACTAATAAGTATTAGGTATCGGTAAGCAAAGGGGCTTTAATGTGCCTTATGAGTTTGTTTATTCGATATTGCTAGCCATTACCCCCTCTTTTCTAACTTTCATCTTAACCATTATCAGGCATTAAGTGCTGCTGAACGCAAGTTAGCTGTTTTCGACACAGTAGCACTGGCGGCCAGCGGCTTTAGCTTCATATAGCGCATTATCTGCACGTTGGTAAAGACTATCTTCAGTATCATGATGTCGCCATTGCGCCACGCCCATACTGGTTTTCACTTGATACTTTTCTAAATATTGATGAGTAGAGATGGCATCTAAGATCCGCTGACACAAAATGCTAGCGGCCTCAACGTTGGCTTGAACCAATATGGTAAATTCATCGCCACCTATTCGAAATGCCTGGTCACTGTTTCTGATGGTTGTATTTAGCATCTGTGCAAACTCAACTAAGGCGCTATCGCCTAACTGATGGCCAAAGTCATCATTGAGCTGTTTAAAATTATCTAAATCTAGGGTAATTAATGAAAACTCATCACTATTGCGCTCGGCTCGAGCGAGCTCTTTTTTTAATGACTCTTGATAGTAATGGCGGTTACCTAAGTTTGTTAGCGCATCATACATGGCCTGTAGAGACATCTCTTTAAATTGAATCGCATTAAACAACGGTTGTAAAACGAGCTGCTGGATCTGGTTCAACTTCAGGGTTTGAGACGGCACTAAAGGGGCTTTTAGATTATAGTTAACGATGACTTGGCAGTCGGCTAAGGTCAACTTTTGCTCAATGGCGTAACCATTTTGCTGACCCCAATGGAACTGATAGTCCTTATAGGCTAAGCGAACACCATAAAGCGGCAAATGTTGCCCCATTATTTTGCCGAAGCAGGCAAAGACTGTCCTAGGATCTAAATGTTGATGCAGTTGCTGGATGATAGCAACAAGATCAACCTCCACTGGCATAGAGTTATTTACCCCAGTAGGCTTTCGATAAAGATCAACCTCCATTGGCATAGAGTTATTTACCCCAGTAGGTTTTCGATAAAGATCAACCTCCACTGGCATAGACATAGTTACCACAGTAGGTTTTCGATATTCAATAGGGGAAGACTCGGTTACTAGCCCAAATTCCATTGGTATTGACTCCCAGTTTTCTAACAGTGTTGCGCTAACGCAAAGTTAATGCTCTTAGATATACCAAGCAAAAACTGTGCCTAGTGCTAAGGGAATTATATTTGTCTTTATTTGTCATTCAGTTACTCTCTAGATAAGTGAATGGAATATATTGGTGTCGGCATTTTGACGAATGTCTTCGGGTTAAGGAGTACACCGCACAGATGGAACATAGCTTTCTCATTCAAATGCTACTGATGTTGGTCATTGCAATTGTTTCTATTGCAATACTACGACGTGCAGGTTTACCAGCGATCTTAGCTTACTTAGTGACAGGGGTAATTAGCGGTCCAAGTGGTTTTCACTGGTTTACCCAACAGCAAATGCAGTCAGTTGCTGAGCTCGGTGTCGTGTTACTGATGTTTAGTTTAGGGCTCGAGTTTTCTTTGCCTAGGCTATGGGCAATGCGCCGTACTGTA
This sequence comes from Shewanella sp. 125m-1, assembly GCF_052977065.1. Lineage (NCBI taxonomy): Bacteria > Pseudomonadati > Pseudomonadota > Gammaproteobacteria > Alteromonadales > Shewanellaceae > Shewanella > Shewanella sp. 125m-1. The sequence goes on along the minus strand of NZ_JBRILT010000007.1, from coordinate 119,367 downwards.
TTTGGTTTAGGTAGTGCGCAAGTCGTTGTAACGACTGTGTTAAGCATGGGAATCGCACTGCTATGTAATCTCAGTGTGACCGAGTCAGTCGTCGTAGGCTCTGCGATAGCGCTTTCTTCTACGGCGATAGTACTTAAGTTATTGAATGAGCAAGGATGGATGAGGCGCCGCCATGGCGAGCTTTCGGTCAGTGTGCTGTTATTTCAAGATATCGCCGTTGTCCCTTTACTTATTTTGTTACCTATTTTAGCCAGTGATGGCGCGCCGTTACTGTGGACTGATGTGGTTTTTGCCTTACTAAAAGGTAGCCTCGCATTTATTGCACTGATGGCATTTGGCAAGTGGGCCTTGCCTAAGCTGTTTGATGAGGTTGCCCGTTCACGTTCAAATGAACTATTTGTACTGTCAACGTTAGTGGTCGCCTTAGTCACCGGAGCGATTACTCAGTGGTTAGGCTTATCGATGGCATTGGGCGCCTTTATGGCAGGTATGTTACTTGGAGAAAGCCAGTATCGGCGTCAGCTAGAAGCCGATATTCGCCCCTTTAGGGACTTATTAATGGGGCTGTTTTTTATCTCCATCGGTATGCTGTTAGACTTCCAATTGGTTGCCCAGTTCTGGTGGCAAATCATCTTTATCCTTATCGCTGTGATTTTAGGTAAAGCCTTAGTGATTTTCTCTTTATTGAAAGTGGCTAAAGAGTCTTTTCGCTCATCAGTTGCGACGGCCCTGAGTTTGGCGCAGGTGGGAGAATTCAGTTTTGTCGTGTTGGCCTTAGCGGTCAATTATCAACTGCTAGATAATAAAACAAGTACGACCTTAGTGATGGTGGCAGTGCTATCGATGGCACTAGCGCCTTGGCTGGTTAGGCATAGTGTCGATATTGCAAGAATGCTGCAAGGACTCAAGCCTAAGGCTGATAATAATGAGTCTTTGAATGTACAAGTCGATGCCAAAGGCGATCTGGTGCTCATTTTAGGTTATGGACGAGTAGGGCAAACCATTGCTAGGTTTATGAAAACTGAAGCTATCCCATACTTAGTGCTGGATCTCGACCCGAAAAGAGTCTCTGAGGCCAGAACCGCTGGAGAGCCTGTCTATTTTGGTGATGTGTGTAAGAGAAGTATCTTAAAGCAGGCAAAGGTGCGTGAAGCTAAGTTAATCGTAATCACTTTTAGTAGTGAGCGGATCCTCCAAGAGGTGTTGCCGTTATGTCGTCAATTAGCACCCGAGGCTAAGATTTTGGTGCGTACTCGTGACGATACCGGGATGGAGGAGTTGGAGGAAGCAGGAGCAAGTCAGGTTATTCCTGAGACGCTTGAAGGTAGTTTGATGTTAGTATCTCAAGTGCTATATCAATGTGGTGTGCCGCTAGCAAGAATATTGAAACGCCTGGAATCTGAGCGGCGAAATCACTACCAATATTTACATGGTTTTTTCTCCGGAGCTGAAACCGATTTGACCCTTGAGCTATTGCATGCTGTTGCTCTGCCTAAAGGGGCGAATGCGGTTGGACTGACCCTAGGTGAGATCCCGTGGGAGAAGTTAAGAGTTGAAGTGCGAGCGGTGCGAAGAGCAGGCGCTGAGGTTGAGGATCCTAAATCCGATTGGCAGATTATGTCTGGCGATATCCTGATCTTACTTGGCAAGCCAAGACGCATGGAAAAAGCCGAGATCTTTTTATTGCAAGGCTAAGCCACTCTTTTACTCTCAATGGGTCACGTTTAGCTATAGTTAACCGTTATAAAGTAGATTTAGCCCACCATCTCGTTGCAGCATATTTAAGTAAAAGCTGCGGGCTCCCTGGAGTGACATTGTGCATTACCTCATTTTTATCCTGTTGGCACCGATCTTATTATTACAGGGGCGTATCGTTAAGAGAAATACCCCAAAACTGCCGGAAGCTGCAGGGCCCCGGCAAGGTTCTGTGGGGGACGGCGCGGGATTATCGGTACTCATTTTAGGTGACAGCGCCGCAGCTGGAGTTGGCGTTGCTAGCCAGCAGCAAGCATTAACGGGCGTGGTGGTAAATACGCTTGCCCAGCGGTACCAAGTTGATTGGCGTTTACTGGCAAAGTCTGGTCATAATACCGCCCAGACCATTGAGATGTTACAACAAGAGTTGGTAGTGCAACAAACCATGCATTTTGAGGCCGTAGTGGTATCGCTTGGAGTGAACGATGTTTTAAGCCCGTTAACCGTTAACCAATGGATAAGCCAGCAACAAGCCTTAGTTGAGTTAGTCACTGAAAAGCTGGGCTGTCAGCGTTTGATATTGACTCGAGTGCCACCCATGGGGGATTTTCCGGTATTGCCGCAGCCACTGCGCTGGTTTCTTGGTCAGCGTAGCCAAGCCTTTAACCGTCAACTACAACGCTACGCCCTGCAAGAGCCAAAATTCACCTTGTTGGAATTTGGTCATCAACTCAATAGTGATGCGATGGCAACAGATGGCTTTCATCCTGGTGCATTAATATATCAAGATTGGGGGAAGAGCGTGGCGAGCGCTCTGTTGGCTGATAAGCCTTAGTTTATTGAAGATTAAAAAATTGTTTTATCTCATCAATCTGGCACATAGCGTCTTCATAACCTAATTCGATTAATGCACTGCAATAGCCTTGCTCAAACAATAGATATGACACAATACTTGAGTCGGAGTGTTCGTTTATCCCCAGTATTTTTAGCATGGTTTTAATCGCAAAAGGCATATCCTGAAAGTAGCGTGATGCCATTGCGCTTAAATCCTCACTGGGTTTAATCACTAATGTTTCGATGGTTTTTAGTGCTAGTTGATCACGGCTCTGTTCGGGGACCAGATTTAGCGTGGTATTAATTCGCTGTAACCTTTCAAGATCGCTGTTTAGCGTATCAGAGAAGATAGTATCGAGTAAGTGACCAGCAATCGTTGCCGTCTTTGGGTGATGCTCTAACTCTTTTGATTGAACTTTATGTGGACTTTCAAGGTTAATCACCATGATCTTATCTGCGCCAAGGTGTATTGGACTACTCAACGGCGCCAGCTGGTGTACCGAGCCATCGCCATAATATTCTTGATTTAATCTTATCGAAGGAAACACCATAGGTATGGCCGAGCTGGCTAATAGATGATCAGTGTTGAGACGAGTACGTACGCCATGACGTCTTGCCCTGTGCCAGTTATTGATATGGGCATTAGCCTGGAAAAATGTCACTGAGCGTGAGTTGTTATAACAGGAAGTATCTAGGCTAACAGCTTCAAGTGCTCCGCTGTTGATATTACGGTCGATGCGTTCAAAGCTGATGAGATCGTTAAGCAGGCCTCGTAACGGCTCACTATTAAATAGGCTACCAGCTGAGTTTGATACCCCGTCGCTTTGCAGGCCTTTTAGCGCCATCTTACTTAAATGTTTCATTACCCCACCAATGGAGGCTTGGTAGACTTTACGGGCATGAACATGACGCCAAACCCATTCAAGCTTACGCACCCCCAAATGAAAACAGGAGGCATGGGTTGCTATTGATGTCGCGTTGATTGCGCCAGCAGACGTACCACAGATGATCTTAAACGGGATCCCGTGATTACGTGGATAAAACTGTACAATCGCTTTGAGAACCCCGATTTGATAGGCCGCTCGCGCGCCGCCGCCACCAAGGACTAATGCTATTTTATCTGGCAAGTCGACGTTCCTTATCGGTTGAAAATTAAAACATATTCAAAACACATGGCCTAAATTTAGAATATGTGACTCTGGAGTGTTCTTCAAGTAACAAGTGAAAACAAAGATAAAAAACAAGCTGTCATATGCATGGAGATTCAGTGATGGGGATATTTATATTTTTAGCATAAAAAAACGCCGATGATATCATCGGCGTTTTTATTGATTTACTTAGCGATTAAGGTTCGCGATTAAGCTTGTTGCGCTTTTAAGAACTCAACGATTTCGTCTAGTGGGATATCTTGCTTCTCACCAGTACGACGGTTCTTGTATTCGAACATGCCGTTATCAATATTACGATCGCCAATAACCACAACGTGTGGAATACCGATAAGCTCCATATCAGCAAACATTACGCCAGGACGCTCTTTACGGTCGTCGAACATGACTTCCATGCCAGCATCGTTTAGGTCTTGATATAGTTGCTCGGCGATATCTTTAACGCGATGCGACTTGTGCATGTTCATTGGCAAGATGCCAACAGTGAACGGTGCAATCGCTTCAGGCCAGATAATACCGCGGTCATCGTTGTTTTGCTCAATTGCAGCAGCAACCATACGACTTACGCCCACACCGTAACAACCCATAAGTAGAGTCTGTGACTTACCATTTTGGTCAAGTACGTTAGCATTCATCGCTTCAGAGTAGTTAGTACCTAACTGGAAGATATGACCGACTTCGATACCGCGAAGTAGTGCAATAGTACCTTTACCACATGGGCTAGGCTCGCCTTCGATGATGTTACGTAAGTCGAATGCGGCAACTTCTGGTAAATCACGCTCCCAGTTGATACCGAAGTAGTGCTTGCCATCTTGGTTTGCACCCGCGCCAAAGTCGCTCATGATGCTAACACTGTGATCAACAAATACTGGCATATTTAGGCCAACAGGACCGATAGAACCAGTACCTGCGCCAACAGCATCACGGATAGCGGCTTCATCTGCAAACTCAAATGGCGCTAATACCGCATCAAGTTTTTCTGCTTTAACTTCGTTTAGCTCGTGGTCGCCACGAATAACGATAGCCACTAATGGCGCTTCTTCAGTTGCACCCTTAACGATTAATGTCTTAACTGTTTTCTCAATCGCAATGCCGTGTTGCTCAACAAGCTCTGCAATGGTTTTTGCGTTTGGCGTGTCAACTAATGTCATCTCGCTAGTAGCTGCTTGACGCGTGTCAGTCGGCAGTGGCGCTTCACATTTTTCAATGTTAGCAGCGTAATCGCTTTCTGTTGAGTAGGCGATTAAGTCTTCACCGCTGTTAGCTAATACGTGGAACTCGTGTGACATGCTGCCACCGATAGAACCTGTGTCAGCCATTACTGGACGGAAGGCTAGGCCTAAACGAGTCAGAATGTTGCTATAGGCTTGGAACATCGCCTCGTAGGTTTCATCCATCGTTTCTTGATCGATATGGAAAGAGTAAGCATCTTTCATCAAGAATTCACGTGAACGCATTACACCAAAACGTGGACGAACTTCGTCACGGAACTTGGTTTGAATTTGGTATAGGTTAAGTGGTAACTGCTTGTATGAGTTAACCTCTTTACGCACGATGTCTGTGATCACTTCTTCGTGAGTTGGACCCAGTACGAAGTCACGGTTGTGGCGGTCTTGGAAACGAAGTAGTTCAGGACCAAACTTTTCAAAACGACCCGTTTCAACCCAAAGATCGGCAGGTTGAACCATAGGCATAAGGATCTCAACTGAGCCCGCTTTGTTCATTTCTTCACGAACAATCGCTTCGATTTTACGTAGTACACGTAAACCTGTCGGCAACCAGCTGTATAAGCCAGATGCGTTACGACGGATCATACCCGCACGTAACATTAACTGATGACTAACCACTTCTGCATTAGCAGGCGTTTCTTTTTGAGTTGATAGCAGGTACTTGCTTACGCGCATTACCGGTGTCCAAATTTGAGTTGAATGGGCGCTATTTTATCACTTGTAGTGCTTCTGTCACCTATGGATTTTGCGATTCGAGTGATTTATTTACTTTGAGCATAGGTTTTTGCGCTAAGCGATGCAGGTTATACTCCTTTGCTTTGACGATGATGAGTGACAAGTTGAGTGAATACTTTTAGTTAGCAGTTTAGTTAGCAGTTGAGTTATAGGAAAAAACCTAATCCTGTTATCCATGAGCAAACTCGTGTTTTATTGTAGGATTATGCCTACATCTTGATGCGTACAAGTTCAGATTGATGTTAGCTTATGACACAGAAAAATTGTTTATAACAAGGTGAGCCAATATGGCGTTACATTATCAAACATCAAGATTGGAGGTTTCGGAATTATTTTCTGAGATAGCGCCAGCTGAATTATCGCCATTGCTGGTTCGAGTCACTGAGCTGTTAACACCTGCCGTCGTTGAAAACTTGCCGCCACATTTTCAGCACATCGATTCACTTTCTGACGCCAGAAAATGGTTTAAACGTATGGTAGTGGAGAGTCGTCTTTTTGTCGTCAAACATACAGAAGCGAATGTTATTATTGGTTTTATGTTTGCGTTTATAGGAAGTAAACGTGACGCCCATATTGGTTACCTGCTAGGTGAGCCGTATTGGGGACAAGGGTTGGCGACCGAATTGCTCCAAGGCTTTATTGATATTTCAATTCAAGGTCAAAGTTGGGATTACTTGATTGCAGGTGTCAGCCAGAGCAATAAGGCTTCTGCAAAGATATTGCTTAGACTGGGGTTTGTTGAGCAACCTTGTGTAAATGGACCCGTTGTTTTCTTCCGATACCTATTATCTCAACCTCGACTTTGAGAGCGACTGTAAAATAATGGAATTGATATTTTTACCGCTACTGATAGTGCTTGTTAAGTACAAGCAGTACGCACGTGCAGAGTGGTTGTTTACACTGTTCTTTCTTGTTTATGCACTGGCATTGACCACATTAACGTTACCGCCAAATTCAAGGTTGGGCAGTTTTTATATCGGTATTCCTTCTATATCGTATCTTTTTTATATTTACCCTGACATTCAAACTCAATATCCAACCTCGGTGATCCGAGTATTGAGTACGTTGGGGGTGTGCACGGCATTTATTGCGTTGCTCGTTTTTTTCAACTGATTGCTTTCGTATTATGCTCTTTGGCAATGCTCAGCCTTTAGCCCTGTGGCCAGTTAGCTGTTTACCTTCTCTATTATTTATTCTCTCCTCAATCTCGCATGAAGTCCTTGGGTAGATTAGTGTTTTGTTATGTGTAACTATCTATATGTTTTTAAATTAATATTTTAACTTAAAAGAATAAAGCTGATGTAGGTCTTTTGGTCGATAGGTTCATATCAAGGATGTTGTCATATTAGCTAAATTGGCTCATTTAAAGGATTGAAAATGAAGCGATTTTTATGTGTGTTATTTGGCCTATTGTGGTCAAGTTGGCTTTTTGCGGAGCAACCGTTAGCATCGACGGATGAGGCTAAGCACTCATCACCAACGACTTTAGAAGCACTCAAAGCCGCGATTGTCGACATTGTTGAAACAGAGGAACTGCCTGCCGTTGCTATTGCGATGGTTAACCAAGAGGGGCCGGTTTGGATTGAGGCAATAGGCTTGGCTAATATCGCCAATAACCAACCTGCCGATAGTCAAACCCTGTTCCGGATTGGCTCGACCTCTAAAATGTTTGTTTCTTTATCAATATTGAAACTTGTAGAGCAGGGTAAGTTATCTCTTGACGATAAACTTGCCGATCTTGCACCAGAAATAGCCTATACCAATCAGTGGGAAGCGTCAGACCCAATTCGTATTGTTCACCTCTTGGAGCACACCACCGGCTGGGATGATATTCATATCGTTGAGTATGCCCATAACGACCCTTCGCCAGCAACGCTCAAACAAGGTCTAGATTATCATCCTCATTCCCGCGTTTCACGTTGGAAGCCTGGTAGTAGAATGGCTTACTGCAATGCCGGACCTCCTGTTGCCGCGTATATCGTCGAAAAGGTCACTGGGCAAGTATTTGAAGATTACGTTGCCGAAAACTTTTTCATTCCTATGGGGATGGAGACCATGAGCTATTTCCAGTCTGATGATGTTAAAGCCAAAGGTGCGACACTTTATTCTAAGGGGAAAGAAGAGGCATATTGGCACATTATTATGCGGCCATCGGGCTCAATAAATGCGTCAGCTAATGATATGGCAAAGTTTCTGTCTTTTCTGGTGAATAGAGGACGTACTGTTGAGCAGCCATTGATTTCTGAAGCTTCATTTGCGCGCATGGAGCAAGTTAAGTCAACACCTGCGGCACAAGCTGGTCAAACGGCGGGTTACGGACTTAGCAATTACTCAACCCCTTACAAACAATGGATCTACCAAGGTCATGACGGTGGGGTTAACGGCGGAATAACCAAGCTTGAATATTTACCCGAAGCGGGCGTGGGTCATGTTGTGATGATTAACTCTGATGACGCGCAGTCGGTAAAGAAAATTACTGATCTCATCCGTGAATTTGAAACTAAAGAGCTTACAGAAAAAAGTATCACAGCCACACAAGCTGTGACTGACTCAATGAAAGCGTTGCAAGGATATTATTATCCAATTAATTCACGCATGGCGATGACCGAGTTTCTTGAGCGGGTATTGAATATCTACCAATTTACATTTAAGGGGGGAAAACTCATTCGAACAAATTTATTAGGTGGTGTACCTAAGGAATATTTTCCAGTTTCTGAGACATTGTTTCAGTCAGCCGAAACCGGTGAAATGAACCTATCATTTGTTGAAGATCCATTGGTAGGGCCGGTTTTTCATTCTGACTCATCGGTATATCGCTCCGTCAGTGCCGTGATAGTCTTTGGCCAGTTTACAATATTAGCCCTCTGGTTGATTATCAACGTGACAGGCCTGCTGTATTTATTGGTGTGGGGAGTGCGTATCATTATGGGCGCTGACATTAAAGGTAATACATTAATGATCCGAGTATGGCCTTTACTCGCAACATTGTCGGTCTTATGTTTTGTGTTTATGTTCCAACTTGGTGGTGTCGACCCTTTCAGGTTATTGGGTAACATAACCTATGTGTCCATAGGCTTAATGCTATCAAGTATAGCCTTGTTAATCTTTACGTTTTTAGGTTGTTATGTGGCCATAAAAGCGAAGGCGAGTGAGATGAATAAGGTGAACTACTGGTATTGCACCATTGCCTCTTTTACACACTTGTTGGTGGTCAGTTATTTAGCTTGGTTTGGCATAATAGGATTACAAACCTGGGCTTAGGTTCTGGTTTAACTTTAACGGTATATCGATAAAAGAAAGCCACTAAAAGTTAGTGGCTTTTTAAGATAACGAGGTTATATGGGTTATATGGGTTATATGGTTATATGGGTTCTATAGAGGATAGAGATCTCTGTTCTCTATCCTCAACCATTGCTATTAGCTTGAAGTTTCGTTGTCATCAAGCATTTTCACGCCTGGTGGCAATGGATTATTTTTACGCATTACGTGGTATATCCAAAATGGCAAAACAAGGGTAATAGCAAAGCTCACAACCAGAATCGTCATATACTCAGTTGCAGCAGCTCCTCCGCCAACTTGTGCCGGTGGAATAAATGAGATTGCAAGAGCAACAATGGATATAACTAATCCACTGATAGCGACGAACATCTTAACGCCTTTTCCTCCAGGAATTTCAAATGCGCGAGGCAGGTTTGAATAACTTAGCACGACCTTCATATAGGCGAGGAAGAAGATAATATAGCCGACAACGTATATCACTACCGTTAGCGATATTGCGGTAAAGAAGGAAACGTTAGCGCCACCCCCACCAAATGTCAGTACCGCCGCCCATATTGAAACAATCGCACCTTGTAGAAGTAAAAAGTTAACTGGCACACCTTCAGCATTTGTGGCAGAGAGTTTAGCGGGGAGTAAGCCTTTTTTCCCTGCTTCTAACATACCCCATGATGGGCCAACTACCCAGGCCGATACTTCAGCGACTACGCCAAGTGCAATTAACACCGCAATCACTCGAATTGCCCAATCCATATCATGAGTGAAATAGTGAAATAACCCTTCGAATCCTTGGATTACTCCAATTGACAGCCCAAGTTCTTTCTCAGGTACGACAGCACCAATCGCAACGCCACCGATGGCATTTAGCACAATGGCTAATATCACCAGCATGATAATAGCGATAGGGTAATCTCTTTTTACGTTTTTCATTTCGTTGGCGTGGGTCGCCGATGCCTCAATACCCGCATAGGCAAGGATAAATGACACAAATACAACCAAGGTATTGAGTTGGGTGAAGTCTGGTAATAAGGCTTCAGTGGTGATCGGCATATCACTGATACCACCAGTGACAAAAAATGCAATCGAGAGACTAAATAGGATACAGGCTGGAATGAGAATACCGAGCAAGAAACCGACTTTGGAGATCATTGCTGTGTACTTGGTTCCGCCTAATTGAGATAAAGTGAGTCCCCAAAAAATAACCATTACTCCGATAAACTTTATCGTACTATTATCATTGAGTGCAGCCCAGTCAAATACATAGGACAGCGCGCCTAAAATGAAATAAATCATGGTGACAAAACCAACGGTGATTTGGAACCATTGGAAAAAGATATTAGCAAAGCCCCATCGTTCTCCTAATGCATGTCCAGACCAAGTGAATACCCCCCCTTTGTCCCAACCTTCGACAGTTGCCATTTCTGCAGCGCATAAAGCGACAGGTAAAAACCAAAAGACACCCGCGACAACCAAATAGAAAACCAGTGATATGCCCGATGAAGCAAAGGTCGGGTATTCATATACGGTCATAACCATGGTGGCGGTTAGAGCAAAAAATCCAAATAGGCTCATATGCCTAGCTGTACTTGTTGGCGCATTTTGTTGTTTCATTAAATGGACTCCCAGGTTAGTACACATCTTATATATTTATTTAAAAAGTAAAGTGCGAAAAACTTAGATTTGAGATATTGGATATCTTTGAAGGTTAAATTTTATGCAATTGCAGTTAGCTGGATTTTGAGTATGGGGTGACATAGTTATAACTCTCAATTGGTCAAGGGCTTACATTATTACTATTGAAGATAGAACAAATATTGCAATACCACCGTTTTAAATTGAATTTATTCAAGAAAATGACAAAATTAGTTTAAAAGAGCGCGCGTAACGCGGAACAACGCAGCCAGCGCGGTGCGCAAGCATTAGGTTTTACTTTGCATATCCCCAGGGTTTTAGCTGGATAATCCTCCATAATTACATAATTGCAAACGGTTTTAGAGGTGACTGCTTTTATACCAATGACGGCTGGGTTAGCGTCGCCACGCCGTGTATTACGGCTCGTTTATGTGCGTGTTTTCTCAATGTAGCTCTGGAGAATTTGTGGTTGTAAAAAAGTGTAAACCGATACTGAAAGAGTGTTTTTGGCTGCCTACTTCTGCGCTGAATAGGTTCTGAAGGGAACAACCACTATCTCATCTATTCGCCTTGAATTAGAGTGTCAAAAAACGCTCTGAGTCGATCAACTTCTTATACTGATTGGCATAACAGAACTGCAGAGATGTAGCCAATAACCTAGCGGTTAATATCGAGTGCTACTATTTTACGACCAGAACAGGACATTTAGCCTGATTTGCAATAGTTTCAGCGACGTTGGAGTTTAATAGGTGAGATAACCCCGTATAGCCGTGGCTGGCGATGACAATCATTCCGACTCTTTGTGCTTCAGCTTCCGCTAAAATTTGCTTAACTACATCCCCCGTGCGGATTTTGCTATTTACCCTCAAGCCTTTTGGGAGCATTTCACGTACTTCAGCCACTATCTGTTTCATCTTATCATTGGCATAGGGTTCAGGGTCTATGAGTTGCTCTGCGGGGCTGTTTATCACAATGCCGAAATCTGGTGCGATATAAGGTAGGCCTATTACATTTAATAACTGAATATTTACCCTATATAAGTTTGCCATTTCGACGGCATATCCTAGTGCGTGATTAGCCGTTTCTGAAAAGTCTATCGGGCACAAAATATCTCGAGTGCGCATCGCATCCTCCTATTTACATGGTTACTCAATAAATATAGGTGGTTAAATATCACAGCTCAAATGTGCTTTATACCAAGGCCAAAATATGTTTCGTGATTAGGGGAATCATTTTCAAGGGATGATCTTAATTCCAACCACATTAAATAAGTGATTGCTCAGCAGGAAGTCAAAGCCCTGTAGGCTAGTTTTTATGTTGTAGTTGCACTGAAACGGCTAGCGCTTATCTCGCCTATCACCAATCACTCGTGCTGGATTTCCTGCCACAATTGCATAATCAGCCACATCTTTAGTGACAATAGCGCCCATACCAATGACAGCATGATTGCCAATCGTGACGCCATCGACAATACCCGCTTGAGCGCCAATCCAGACATCTTCACCTATCACCACGCCTTTAGAGTTAGATGGCTGTTGATAGATAGGCGTATCGGGCGCCATGCCGTGATTAAAGGCGTAAATAGTCACGTTATTGGCGATCCGGGTTTGATGACCAATAGTAATACCATGGCGGCCACCATCCAGTGAGCAGCCGTGATTAATCGCGACCTCATTGCCGAGGCTAATGGGGCCATGTAAGAAGCTGTCGGCAGCAATCATACATTGCTCACCGATAGTGATATTGCGACCAGGCTCGGCAAACAGGTTCGCTTCTGGCGCGATGAAACAGCGCTCGCCAATAGAGACGGTTTCAACTGCACAAAAGTGGGCTTGTACATCATCTTGCCAAGGTTTTGCCCATTCTAGGTGCTTCTCTTTTAATGAGAAATAAAGCCATGGCATATAAGACAGGCGCTTTTTATGCTGAGTTTGATAATCAGGCTTATGTTGTGCTGCTGGTGGCGGATTCATATGGCTATCTAGCTTTGATGAGCTGACTGAGTTGCCGGTGGCTGGGTTTTGCCCACCGTAGAGGCTCTAAGTTCAGTGACTTCAATCCCGGTATCGGTTATCACCCATAAGATATCTAAGTCATATAGCGCGACTTGATACAGCTTAGGATCGGCTTTAGATTTTTTATAGGCAGGGCGGGGATCTTGTGCCAGTACACCTTCAATCAATTCTGCAAGGTGCGGGTAAGCTGGATTTTGCTGATATAGCTCAAGTTGTTTTAGTGCTTGCTCGGTAAAGTTCACCTTGGCTAAAACTGGCGCTTCCTGGGCAATTCCCCCTTGAGCATTGTCGATTGAGTCAGAAAAGGGAATATAGGGCTTAATATCAATAATCGGCGTGCCATCAAGCAAGTCCATGCCCGAGATCTCAAGGCTAACTTTGCCGTTATGAGTATGCACAGCATGGAGCTTAACCACTGACTGGCCAATACCGTTAGGTCTGAAGGTAGAGCGCGTGGCAAATACGCCAAGCTTTTCATTACCACCGAGTCTTGGAGGGCGCACCGTTGTTTTCCAGCCGGCAGCGAGGTTTTCATGAAAACAAAATAGCAGCCATAAATGAGAGTATTGTTCCAATCCTCTCACTGCATCAATTTGATTAAAAGGTGGAGCTAATTCAACAAAACCGCGGGCGGCACTCACTAAACCTGGCTGCCTAGGTATGCCAAATTTTTGTTTATAGGGAGTGCGGCAAAAAGCCACTGCTTGGATCTGGCTGGTAAAAGACATTAAGGTTACTTCTAAAATGAGTAAATAAAATTATTGAGTGTCACTTTTGGTGACAATTGCTTGGCCAACGCAAATCGCGCGGCTAACACAGTTCTGGCTTGCTTCTTTAATCAACAAACATTTTTTTATCACTAGCCCGTTAGCTTGCTTGTCTGCAGCTGCTCGGCGAGCCAGCGTACGAGCTTCAACGATTGAGGCTGGTGCATCATTGTTTGATATTTGGCAGGTTTCACCTTCGACCATACCTTTAATCTCAAAAGGGCCTACAGGTTGCAGTGTACCTTCATAAACCGTCACGTCCGATGCTTTAAAGTAGTCATTAATTGCATCGCTGTCCAAATTGCTGTTAAAGGTATATTCACCGGCACAGCCGCTCAGCAAAAGGATAAAAGCAGAGGGTAATAAATATTTCATGGTGGCGGGCCTGTCTTATTATTGAGGTTAAAATGCCGTTGCTCACTCAAGCCATTAATAAAAAAGTGCTCATAAAGAGCACTTTTTCACGATTAAGCTTTCGTTGCGCTATAAGTTTGAAATTCTAGCGCTTTAGATACTTTTGATAAAGCTGTTGATGACGATTATTAAGATCAATTTTTCGGCCATCAATATAAACAGATTCAATACCTGCATGCATAGGATCCAATATATCACCCGTTGCTAAGATTAGATTGGCTTTAAATCCAGGTGCGATAGCCCCCATGTCATTAATATCTAATACTTTTGCAGCATCTAAAGTGATACTTTTAAGCGCATCCTCTTTGGTTAAACCATATGCTGCGGCCTGTCCGGCTGCAAAAGGTAAGTTTCTACTATTCCAGTCAGATGAAAAAGCGAGCGCAAAGGGGACTTGTGCTTGTTTTAACAATGCGGGGATCTTAAAGGCGAGATCAATAGGTTCATCATTGCGTTTAGGCAGTGCTAGGGTTTGATTGTAAACCACCTTAGCATTCACTTCCGCTAAGGCGTCAGCCACTCGCCAGGCATCGTATCCACCGACTATGACGATGTTAAAGTCATAAAGCTTAGCTAAAGCTATCGCCTCTTCAATCTGCTTTTGTGACTGCGCATGAATAAATAGTTGTGCATTACCTTCGTATAAAGGAGCAAGCGCCTGCCACCTAAGGTCAATCGTATTGACCTTGTCGGCTTTATCAGCGAGTTGATAGCGCTTGCCATCGGCAAAAGCACTGTAGACGGTATCGAGTCTACGCTTGAGATCCGCTAACTGTTCTTTACGCTTATCCGCCTCTTTTGATAACCAGCGAACATGTGGCCAGTAAAGGTGAAACTGCTTATTTGATTCAACTAAGGCATCCTCAATGGTCCAGCTGTCCATTGACACCAATGCCGACTGACCAGCTAAACCGTCGCCTTGTGGCACGACTTGGGCGTGAGTAATGCCGTTAACGCGCACCGTGGGGATAATCTCAGAATCCGGATTAAATGCGCTAATCGCTTCTAATTGCGGATTGATATAACCCACTTCATAGGCATCATTACTGGGACGCATCATTTCAACTTCAATTAATCCCATGGTGGTATCTAGGGCGATGAGTCCTGGATACAGATGCTTACCGCTGGCATCGATAATTTCGGCGCCAACAAGCAGCAGTGAGTGATCTGGGCTTGCTCCTGCGTCTAATGTTGAATTTAATGGTGCATTGGATGAGGCATTGCCAGCGGGCTCTGCAACGTTCGTTTTGGCCGCATCTAAATCTTGCCCGACGGCAATGACTTTACCATCAGCAATCAGCACGTCGCTGTCTTGCATTACGCCATGAGTGACAGTGTGCACCGTTGCGTTAGTAAACAGTATGGTCTGGCTTTGTGCCTTTGCCGGTAGCATGTCATGGGCGTTTGCCATAAAACAAAAAGGCAGGCTTAGCAGGGCTGCGGCCTGCATAAAAACGCTATGTTTAAAAGAGGTATTTAACTTCATTACAGTGCTCCTGTCGCTGACTGTTGCCATGCGTTGAAGTGGGTATCGCAGTGCCATTCTGGCTCTGTTAAATCAATGGGGTTTTCACCTTGTTTATGGACATCATCGCTGCGCAGGACTTTTTGAATTAACGCCGCGCGTTCTGTTACGACGTCAATTTGCGCTACTTTGTCTTGTTCACGATCAAAATAGCGGCGGCCGTTAATCCAGGTCGAATCCACCTTGGCATAGACTGATAGTGGCGGGTTATCCCATAGCACAACATCGGCTTGTTTATCTTCAACCAATGAACCGACCTGCGCGTCGATACCAAGCTGAATAGCTGGGTTGATGGTGATCATCTTCCAGGCATCTTCTGCTGACATACCGCAATACATCATCGACTTTGCCGCTTCTTGGTTGAGTCTGCGCTGCATCTCATAGTCATCGGAGTTGATGCTGGTGAGTACGCCTTTGTCTTGCATTAAGCAGGTATTTTGTGGAATAGCATCATAGACTTCAAATTTGTACGCCCACCAATCAGAGAAGGTAGAAGCATGAGCACCATGTTTAGCCATCTCTTCGGCAACTTTGTAACCTTCAAGAATATGGGTAAAGGTGCTGACCTTAAAGTTATACGCTTCAGCAAGACGCAGGAACATTAATATTTCAGATTGCACATAAGAATGAATATGGATATTACGAGTTTGCTCAAGTACTTCAGCAATGGCCTCTAAGCGGTAGTTATATTGCGGTGCAACGGTACGTCTACGCTCGCTTGAACGCATCTTGTTATAATCCGTTTGTGCTTTGCGGTAGGCAAGGGCTTCATTGAAGGCTTCACTAAACAGCGATTTTACCCCGATACGGCTTTGAGGGAATCGGCGGGTGAAAGCATCACCCCAATTACTCTGTTTTACGTTTTCACCTAAGGCAAATTTAATACTTGCTGGTGCACCTTCAAATTTAAGCTGCTGGGCATTATCACCCCACTTAAGCTGAATGATCTGTGCTTGGCCGCCAATGGGGTTAGCGCTGCCGTGTAGGAGCTGCACTGTGGTAACACCGCCAGCAAGGCCTCGGTAAATAGCAATATCGTCTGGATTGATCACATCGCCAATACGTACCTCAGAGGTTATCGCATCGGTACCTTCATTCGTGCCGCCATTAAGGGCAATATGAGAATGCTCATCGATAATACCAGCAGTAAGGTGTTTCCCTGTGGCATCAATAGTGGTGTAGCCAGAAGGTGTTTTAAGATTTTGACCTATCTCTTCAATTTTTCCCCGAGAAATAATCAAATCATTATTGACTAACACGCCACTCTCATCAGATGTCCAGATGGTGGCATTCTTAATATGCACTTTATCAAGTGCGGGTTGCTCATTTAAGCCATACGCCAGATTGGGGGAGGTTTGTTTGGATATAAGCTTTACGTTGTTTTTATTACCATTGTCACTATTGTCTGTGGTGGCCATGGGCTCAAGCTTTATTCCGCCAAAGGGGATAGCTTGATTATTGCCATCGAGTAACCGGCCTCTTAATCCTTGGTTATCTAACCATAGCGTAAAGCGACTCACACCTTCTATGCCGGCCTTGGAAAGATCAGCGCTAAAGCTTAGGCGACCTAACTGATAGTCCAGATTGGCAAGGTTTATATCGTTTTCGCCACTTGAGAGAGTACCACTTAGCGATGGGAATTGACTGATATTAAGGTCAAAGGTTAATTCGTCTATCTGTATTTGATAGGCATGATCGAGTAGTGCTCGGTCTCGATTGATGACTTGCTGCTCTTCACCTTGTAACCAAATACTGACAATTTTACCGTCATCAAAAATATTACCATCGGTGATCACCAAATCAGCCATAAAGCCAGGCTCTAGCTTACCGGCTAAGTGATCAATTCCCGAAATTTCAGCGGCGTCAGTGGTCAGCGCTGCCAGTGCAGCTTCTTCAGATAAACCTCTCGTCAGTGCGAGTTTAAGCCTTGGCCAAAATTTATCGGATTCTATTCCATATTGAGTTAATGCAAAGGGGATTTCTGCATTTGCCACCATAGCGAGATTACTCGGGGCACGTTCCCAGTGTCTTAAAGAGGCAAGACTTACCTCTCGCTCACTGTCACCGTCGGTTATTTTTGGAGCTGCTGGGTAATTTAAGGGTAAAACGAGACTAAAGGGGTAGGACTTTAATTCAGAAAGCCTTGCATATTCACTGCCGTTACCAATTAAGCTTCCGCTAAAGTTATGTTCGTTTAATAATCGAGCTGCACGTAATTGGTTATTGAGGTTTTTAGTCTCAAAGATAAAGTGTTGTTTTTTTGGGTCACCTAAGCGTTCTAAGGCAATATTAAATTCTACCTCGTTACTAGAGGCGGTTTTATTCTTATTTTCGTTATACCATTTAGCGTCAGAGAAGGTTTGTCTTATTAATGCCAGACTACCCATTAAGGATTGTGGGTAATCTTGAACAGATGAACCTTTGTTAAAGGCCATAAACTGACTTGTCTGTGCATTATAAATAACATCGTTAGCTTTTTTATCAGCTAATGATATTGTCACGCCTTGTCCTCTAAAGATCCCATCTAAATAACTAGACTGAACACTGGTGAAGCCGTTATCAATCCATTTTTTTGCTTGGTCTTTATCTGGGTAGACATAATTAAACCATTGCATTTGGGCATGTATTGCGCCATTACTCGCATTGCCGCCAATTCGCTTTATTTCATATACAGGCCCCGATTTATCTTGGGCTTCTCTTTCATACTCAATGGCATATTCAGTAAAGGGATCGATAAAGCCTGAATATATTGTATGTCCCGTTAAATCAATAACAAAAGCATCTTCAGGAATATCGTTGTTTTTGATAACAGCCTTAATTTTGTTATTTTCAATCAATAAGGTGGCATTCTTTAACGATTTACCAGGGGCAAGCATCAGTTCTGCATGAGTTAATGCTGTAAGTCTTGGGGTGTTATCAGTGAGTTGCTCATTAGCAAACGCAGCGTGACTGCATAACAAGCTAAGTAAAGCGATTGGGGTTGTGATGATATGTTTACGCATTATTCTACTTATTATTGTTAGATAAACAGGAAATAGGTGAGAGTATCCTAACTTATTAACAATGACTAAGCAGCAATTGTAACGACCAATGTAATATTATTAACGTAAAAACAAAAAAGCCCTGCACATAGCAGGGCTTTAGTCGGTAGACTTGAAATTAGATCAAGAAGTCTTCCATAGTACGGCCGTTTTCAAGTTGATTCTTAAATACGGTAGGCATGCGACCTTGGCCAGTCCATTGAACCATCTCGCCATCAACTTCAATTTGATATTTAGCTGGGCGAGGAGCACGCTTCTTAGGAGCGGCTTTCACTGCTGCTCCACCAATATCATCAACAGATAATCCGATAGCTTCCATTTGCTTACGGATCTCTTCGATTTTGGCATTACGCTCAGCCATTGCTTCTTGCTCTTCAGCTTGTTGAGAAGCTTTCTCTTCAATAATTTTTTCTAACTTTACTGATAGCTCTTTTAAATCATTCAGTGATAATTCTTTAACTGCTGCTTTAAAACGACGACCATGGGTCAATATTTCAAGAAAATCGCTCATAATTATTCGGGTCCAATTAAGAATGAAATGGGGAATTAGATTATTGAGTTAAATAATAGAAACTATTTAGCTTCGGAGCAAATATTATTTTTGAATTATTTATATCGAATATGGTTAATATGAATAATGAGACTAATATTGCGAGTTAATAAATGTTTTTATGCTGATTAATACAAGCAAATGTTATCTAGTGTCAACTAGAGTGAACAGGTGTTTGAAACTCGGTTGACGTTAACGTTAACAGCACGTAAAGTGAGCCTAATTTCAGTAATCTTTGCTGGGCATATATTGCTGCTAGGTTACTTAATTCCGATCATTAAAAGAGACGTAAGAAGGAAGCCCTATGAAAGTATTGGTGCCAGTTAAACGTGTCGTCGATGCCAATGTAAAAGTCAGGGTTAACGCTGACAATACTGGTGTTGATACCGCAAACCTAAAAATGGCCATTAACCCTTTTTGTGAGATTGCCGTTGAAGAAGCCGTTCGTTTAAAGGAAGCCGGAAGCGCCTCTGAAATTGTCGTATTAAGTGTTGGTCCTAAAGCATCGCAAGAGCAGTTAAGAACCGCACTTGCATTGGGCGCCGATCGTGCAATCCATATTGAAACCGATGAAGACCTGGTTCCGTTATCAATCGCTAAGCTTATTCATGCCGTGCAGCAAAAAGAGCAAGCACAGCTGGTTATTCTTGGTAAGCAATCGATTGACGGTGATAACAACCAAACAGGTCAGATGCTTGCCGCTATCGCTAAAATGCCGCAAGCAACGTTTGCCTCAGAAGTGAAACTTGATGGCGATAAGCTCGTTGTGACGCGTGAAATTGATGGTGGTCTACAGACCGTTAACGTTTCATTGCCAGCAGTGGTTACCGCTGACCTTCGTCTGAATGAGCCGCGTTATGCCAAGTTACCCAATATTATGAAAGCCAAGCGCAAACCGCTTGAAACTCTGACGCCGGCAGATCTTGACGTCACGCTTAAATCTCATCAGACAATTGTTAAAGTCACACCACCTGCCCAGCGCAGTGGTGGAGTCATGGTTGCGTCTGTCGAGGAGTTGGTTGAAAAGTTAAAGAATGAAGCGAAGGTGATCTAATGGCAATTTTAGTATTAGCAGAACACGATAACGCCAGTCTAAAGCTGGATACCGCTAAAGTCGTTGCCTGTGCTCAGGCAATTGGTGGCGACATCGACGTATTAGTCGTTGGCCATAACTGTGGTGCTGTGGCAAGCGAAGCACAAAAGTTAGCTGGTGTGCGAAATGTCTTGGTTGCAGACTCAGGGTCATACGCCAATCACCTCGCGGACAATGTGTCAGACTTGATGATAAGCATCGCATCTGATTATGAACATGTACTCGCTGCAGCTTCAAGCTTTGGTAAAGATGTGTTACCGCGCGTTGCTGCGTTACTCGATGTATCTCAGCTTTCTGAAGTGATAGAAGTGGTGAGTTCTGACACCTTTGTTCGTCCAGTTTATGCGGGTAACGCCCTTGCGACGGTACAAAGTTTAGATGACAAGAAAGTCATGACGGTTCGCTCAAGCGCGTTTGACGCGGTTGCTGCTGACGGCAGTGCTGGATTGGTGACACTATCACCAGAGTTTGCTTCGCAGGTAGAGTTTGTGACTCAAAGCCTAACGGAATCTGAGCGTCCAGAGCTTGGCAGTGCATCGGTAGTGGTGTCGGGTGGCCGCGCGCTAGGAAATAGTGAAAACTTCGCTATTTTAGAGCAACTGGCTGATAAGTTAGGTGGCGCGCTTGGCGCATCTCGTGCGGCAGTTGATGCAGGCTACGTACCAAACGACTTACAAGTAGGCCAAACCGGTAAAATTGTTGCGCCAGATTTATACATTGCTGTGGGTATTTCAGGCGCGATTCAGCACTTGGCTGGCATGAAGGATTCAAAGGTGATTGTTGCTATCAACAAAGATCCAGAAGCTCCGATTTTCCAAGTGGCAGATTATGGTCTTGAAGCCGATCTTTTTGAAGCTGTGCCAAAATTAATCGCACTGCTGTAAATGGAACTTGGTATAACCTATTACTGCTACAGCAAGGTCAATTGTGTCTAATAGTTTGGCAAACTGTTAATAGCTGTGAGTTGTACTGGGTATTGTTAGTGATCTGTGTCACGATAAGCGGCTTTAGAGTAGCATCTCTAAAGCCGCTTATGTTTTTATGTCCGTCACGCTTTTTGAGCTAGCCTTAAATTGCGTCCTGAGAAGTAGAGGTGCATTAAATATTAGTATCGATAAGTAGGGTGATACCGCTGATCTATCGAGAAAGGATTTAGTGCCGAAGTGACATAGCATATCGGGGCTAGTTGCTGGGGCTGTAACCAAATAGGTACAGCACTGCCATAGTATTTCTTATCTGGAAGATAAGAATTTTTATATTAATGACGAACCATTAATATGGCTATGGAGCGCTACTGATAGGACAGGTGTAATCAGATATCTACTGCTATATCCCACCAGTTCAGTCGGCCTCCATTCGTATTTAGCGAAGAAATTAAAAATGACAATTATAAGCTATGCCGATTCGGCTTTATCGCTGCTACCTCCGGTAGTGGCCATCGTACTGGCGATGCTCACGCGTCGTGTTTTGCTCTCTTTGGGTTTTGGGATTTTGTTGGGAGCATTACTGCTTACCGATTTTTCTGTAATGCAAACGGGTCAATATTTAAGTACTAAAGTGCTGTCTCTCGTATGGGACGATGGTGCTTTAAATAGTTGGAACCTATATATTTTAGGTTTCTTAGTGGTACTGGGTATGATCACTGCGTTGATCACGGTAAGTGGTTCAGCAAGAGCCTTTGCTGATTGGGCTCGTACTCATATTCGTAATAAGCGCGATGCTAAGCTACTCACCATGTTTTTAGGTTGTGTGGTTTTCATTGACGATTACTTCAACAGTTTAGTTGTTGGTAGTGTCGCACGACCACTCACCGACAGGTATTACATTTCACGTACTAAGTTAGCCTACTTACTTGATTCTACAGCCGCGCCTATTTGCGTTATTTCACCTGTATCAAGTTGGGGGGCTTATATCATCGCCTTGATTGGCGGCATTCTAACCGCACATGGATTTGCCGATACAGGGCATTTGAGCATATTCGTACAGATGATCCCGATGAACTTCTACGCGATCTTTGCATTGTTACTGCTGCTTTGTGTTGCGTTAATGGGATTAGATATTGGCCCAATGCGTCAGCAAGAGCTGAACGCACAAAAAGGCCACTTATACGACGAGTCTAAAGGGTTACCGCCTGGGGCTAACTCTGGTTTACCAGAAGCGGATACGGGTAAGATTATTGGCTTATTCCTGCCAATCACAGTGTTAGTTTTTGCCACTTTCTACTTCATGGTAAGCAGTGGTGGGGATGCATTAGCGGCTAAAGGCATAGAATTTAGTCTAATTGGTGCATTTGAAAATACCGATGTAGGTTCATCGCTATTCTTTGGTGCTTTGCTTGGCTTAGTTGTAACGCTTGCATTAGTCATCTATCAAGGCGTGGCTAAGTCTATGATTGCTAAAGGCCTGTTTGAAGGCGCTAAGTCAATGCTGCCTGCAATCTATATCTTACTGTTTGCTTGGACCATTGCGGGTGTGATTGGACAGATTGAAACCGGTAAGTACATGGCGAGCTTGGCAACGGGTAACATTCCATTTGCGATGCTTCCTGCAGTGCTCTTTATTCTTGCAGGTTTGACTGCATTTTCAACCGGCACCAGCTGGGGTACCTTTGGTATTATGCTGCCAATTGCAGCCGATATGGCGATGGGAAGTCACACTGGCATGATGTTGCCAATGCTATCTTCAGTGCTTGCGGGTGCGGTATTTGGTGACCATTGTTCACCTATCTCTGATACCACTATTTTGTCGTCAACCGGAGCGAACTGCCACCATATTGACCATGTTATGACGCAATTGCCTTACGCATTAATTGTTGCGGGGATCAGCATTGTGGGTTACTTAGTGCTCGGCTTTACTGAATCGGTTACTGCGGGCTTAATCGCTTGTAGCGTATTGTTTGTGATCAGTATTATTGTGCTACGGATCAAGGCATGTTCACCTGATTCTCAATGTAAGCAATAAAGGTAATAGCCCTTATTGAGATATGCGCAAGCTGCACCTCGATAAATTAGAACCATAAAAAATCCGCTCTAGTTAGAGCGGATTTTTTGTTTTTAGGCTAACCAATTTAGCTGGCAGCGTATGACCTCTGTAGCGCAATAGCGCTTAGTTTAAGCCACGTCGCTCTAGCAATGCATCAGTCGTCGGTTCTTGACCTCTAAAGGCTTTGTAGGCATCCATAGGCGCAACGGTATTACCGACTTCGCGGATAGTCTTTCTAAACTTCATGCCAATTTCACGATTTAAGCCACCTTGTGTTTGCACGTAGGCAAACGCATCAGCAGCTAAAATCTCACTCCACATGTAAGCGTAATAACTTGCAGAGTATCCGCCCGGGAAGGCGTGAGCAAAGTAAGTCGACTTATAGCGTGGCGGCACAGCAGGTAAATCTACGCCGTGCTTCTTAAGCGCTGCCGCTTCAAAGCTGGCCACATCTTGTAGTGGTGCGTTCGCGTTAAGTGAGTGCCACTCTAAATCAACCAGCGCTGCTGACATGTACTCTAAGGTATCGAAGCCTTGATTAAAGCTGCGAGATTTAAGTAGCTTGTTGAGTAACTCCTGTGGGATCGGCTCACCCGTTTCATAATGCTTAGCATAGTTTGCAAGCACCTTTGGATGCGCGGCCCAATCCTCTTCGAATGTCGATGGAAACTCAACAAAGTCTCGTGATACAGCAGTTCCTGAGAGCGTTGGATAAACCACTTTAGAGAACATGCCGTGAGTACCGTGTCCCATTTCATGGAACATGGTGGTGACTTCATCGTAGCTAACAAAAGTTGGCTCGCCTTTAGGCGCTTTTTTAATATTCATCACGTTAACCACAACAGGCTTTTGGTTAAGTAGCTCTGACTGGGTAACAAATGAGCTCATCCATGCTCCGCCGCGCTTACCTTCACGAGAGAAGTAGTCGGTGTAGAAGATTGCGATACTTGTGCCATCTTCATCAAACATTTCGTAGGCTTTCACATCCTCATGATAAACAGGAAGATCGGGACGCGGAGTTAAGCTCACGCCATAAAGCGCTTTTAAGGTAAAGAACACGCCATCTTCTAGTACTCTGTCAAACTCAAAGTACGGGCGAATGGCACTTTCATCTAAATCGTACTTTTCTTTGCGTACTAATTCTGCGTAGTAAGCCCAATCCCATGGTGCCAACTCAAAATTACCGCCAGTCTTATTGATCATCGCTTGGATGTCTGCCGCTTCTTTTTCGGTATTGTTTACCACTGCAGGCACCATAGAGCCGAACATCTTGTAAACCGCTTCCGGCGTTTTAGCCATCTGTGGTGCTAGGCGATATTCAGCCCAGCTATTAAAGCCTAACAGCGCAGCGCGCTCGGCACGAAGTTGAGCGAGACGGGCAACTAATGAAGCCGTTTCATTTTCCCCTTCAAGGCCACGGTTAGCAGATGCTTGCCAAACTTGCTGGCGTAGCTCTCTATCTTGTAATTGAGTCAGTACTGGCTGGCGCGTGGTATTGGTGATATTTAACTGATATTTTCCAGCATGTCCGCTCGCTTCTGCATCGCTAGCAGCCGCTTTAACGGCGCTATCAGATAAACCTGCAAGTTGCTCTTTTGAGTCAACAACCACTGCAATTTCTTTGGTTAGACGCATTAAACGTTGAGCAAACTCATTGGTTAGCGTTGATTGCTCTTCGTTCAGCACTCTGATCTGCTGTTTTTGGGTTTCTGTTAGCTTGGCGCCTGCGCGCACAAAGCGCTTATAGTAAACCTCAACTAAACGATTTTCTTCGGCTGATAATCCTAAGCTTTCGCGCTGGTTATAAAGTGTTTCGATGCGAGCGAATAATGCTGGATTCAAATTGATGTTATCTGAGTGAGCGGCCATCTTGGGCGCCATTTCACCCTGCACTTTACGTAGTGTTGGGTTGCTGTCTGTACCGGCTAAGTTGTAGAACACCTTTGATGTACGGGTCAGTAGCTCACCACTTTTTTCAAGCGCTATGATGGTATTTTCAAACGTCGCAGCGTCAGAGTTGTTAGCAATGGCTAACACTTCTTGATAATGGTCTTTGATCCCAAGTTCTAATGCTGGCTGAAAGTGCTCATCATTGATCTTGCTAAAGTCAGGGGTTTCATACTGAAGCTGACTTGCTTGTAAGAATGGATTTTGAGTTTGCACCATCGGCGCAGAGCTATTTTGAGTTGATGTGGTCGAGCAAGCGCTCAAGGCTAAGGTTGCGGTAATAGCCGCTGCAATGAGTGTCTTATGCATAGATTTGTACTTCCTTTATTATAATTGTGCTTCTAATCTAATATTTGCGTATTAAACGTGTCTTAATTTGAGTGATTTTGTGCTTCAGTGCAGGATTTTGTGTGAGTTTTGTTGTGTTTGTCACATATTGGAGCAGTGAGTGATTCGTTGCCTGTAGCGACTTTTTACATCGTTTAAATGTAATAAGTAGTGAAAACAAGCTGTTTAAAGCGAAATGTAAGTATTAGCCGCTAAAGTTGCTTAAAAGTAGAGCGCTTTATCGGGGAGCGTTAAGGCTTATTTTATTCGCGACACGACTCACTGAATCAATATTGTTAAGATGATTTTTTATCGAAAATAGTGATAAACTAGCGGCGAATTCACCTTTAAGGATCTTAGTTTGGCGCAGCTCTATTTCTATTACTCAGCGATGAATGCGGGTAAATCAACTTCGTTATTGCAGTCTTCTTATAATTACCGTGAACGCGGAATGCATACCTTAGTGATGACAGCGTCAATTGACGATCGATATGGTGTCGGTAAAGTTGCATCGCGAATTGGTATTGAAACGGACGCTCAGGTTTTTGGTAGTAATGACAACCTGAGTGACATGATACGCACTAGTCATGAAGCGCAGACTTTACACTGCATCTTG
The DNA here is from genome assembly GCF_052977065.1 of Shewanella sp. 125m-1. Lineage (NCBI taxonomy): Bacteria > Pseudomonadati > Pseudomonadota > Gammaproteobacteria > Alteromonadales > Shewanellaceae > Shewanella > Shewanella sp. 125m-1. The sequence continues at coordinate 93,523 of NZ_JBRILT010000007.1, read as the reverse complement.
ATTGATGAGTCACAATTCTTAAGCAAAGAGCAGGTTAAGCAATTAACCTACGTGGTCGACATACTCGATATTCCCGTGCTGTGTTATGGCCTTAAAACAGATTTCCAAGGCGAGTTGTTTAGCGGCAGTCAGTATTTACTCGCCTGGGCAGACAAGCTTGTAGAACTTAAAACCATTTGTCACTGCGGCCGTAAAGCCAATATGGTGGTGCGCCTAGATGGCAATGGCAAACCCATGCGTGAAGGTGAGCAGGTTGCTATTGGTGGTAATGAGAGTTATGAGTCTGTTTGTCGTAAGCACTTTAGAGAGTTTCTCTGGGACTAACTCGTCCTGCTTTTAGACAATAACAAAGGCTGACGCTGTTAAAGTGTTGGCTTTTTTTATGAGTAAAACCTACACAAGGTTAGTCCTTACCAACCCCTGGACCTCGCCGTAACGCGTTTTATATTTTATAAAATACTCATTCTGTATCTACTTTGTAAATAGTGATTTAAGCCGCTGTAATTTTAGCTTTTATTCTGCATAATGCGTCTCTTTTTTATTGCCAAGTCTGTGGTTGTACAAGGATTTTAATGCAGCATAACCAAATAGTTGCCAAGCACATTGCCAAGTTACGCAGTGATGTTGATGCCGCTATCTCTCAAGATGATCTGCTCGAGGTCATCACTCAAGTTAAACAGCATCCTGGACCGTTGGATTACCGCGATAAGATAACGCACTCTGTTAAGTGGTTACTGGTTAGCGCTAGCGTCTTGTGTATCGTCTTGATATTTATGCGCCTTTGGTATGAACAAGTTGAGCCCGTAGCCAAGTTAGTGATTGATGACTCTTGCTATTGGCTCCCAGTAGCGCTGAGTACATTATTAGTCAGTTTTTGCCACGAGCGCGGATGGCTGCCTGTACCTATGGTAGTTAACTTTACACTGCTGGTGGCAGCAATGGCTCTGGTGACAATATATGTACCTGAATGGCCGAAAATCTATTGGGCTGTGATCTATGGTTTTGGCTATGTGATTAGCGTGGGGGAAATTGATGACCATCAGTTTTCGCTGTGGTTTATACTGGTAATCGCCAGTTCACTCACTTGGGTATGGTTAGATTATCGCGCCAATTGGCGTAAACACCTTTCAGATAAAATATTCCTGTGTGATGCGTTATTTAATAATGGCTTAACACAAACTAAGCCAGCACCTGAAGACAAACTAGACGCACTTGAAAAGCAGTTTGCAGAGTTTCGTCGCGGCAGTGGCACCCGTGACATTCAGCAGATGTTTGCCGGGCAATATCAAGGCGAGCAGCACAGCTTTAACTATAAGCTTTATCACTTTCAGTACACCGTTAAACGCACACAAACCAGCTCAGATGGCAATGGTGGCTATAAAACCAAAACCGTGCATGAAGATCGCGACCGCTACGGTATGTTACTCGACTTTCCCTTTGCTAAAGGCTTATGCATGGATGCTGAGGATGAGGTAAAACTTAAAGGCTCAGTGTATCAGGACAAGTATCAAACGGAATCGAATGCATTTAATGATATTTATCGAGTACAGGCCTGTGAGAAACCCACTGCGGCACGCTTTTTAACCCCTGCAATGATAGAAAAGCTGTTGGACTTAAATCGTAATTTCATCTCGCCTATGGTGGAGATATCAACTGATGGCCGTTTGTGTATAGCCTCTACCAGTAAGCTGATTATCGAAAAGCGAAAACATTCACTGGCAAAGCCCGATGAGTTTTATAAGGAGATTGCCGGCCATACCGAGCTAAAGCGGGTGCAAAAGCTACTCGAAGCGATCCATGAACTCATGCGTCTGTCTGATAACAATTTTGTAAGTGATACCAGTTTTGTAAGTGATATTAGTGTTGCTAGCAATAGCAATGCAAACGCCACACAAGCTGCACATGCAACAGCAGTAAAAGATACGGAGTTCAACGTTCATGCTGGCTTATAACGCTCAAGTGACTCGCAATATTGCTGCGATCCGCACCGATGTTGAAACAGCAAAAAGCCAAGAGGACTTGATTGCATTAGTGCATGGAGTCGAGCATCACCAAGGCCCGTTAGATTACCAAGATAACTGGTATCGTTTTTTCTGCGCAGTTTCATTGTTTTTCGCCTTATTGCCGATAGCTTTTGAGTTGGGGTTAGTGGTTCCTGATTTTGTGATGCACATTCTTAGAGGCGCATTGAGCTACAGTGTGATCTGGTATCCAATGTTGGGCTTAGCAACATTAACCCGCTATTTTGAAGACAAGGGTAAGTGCTTACCTATGCCCGGCCCACAATGGGGACGGATGCTATTGATGGCTGCTGTGGGCGCGGCGCTGAATCTCATCCCACAATGGCCGCATTGGTATTGGGATATGTATTTCGAAACCTTAGCCTCGTTTTTAGGGTTCTGGTATCCAAGCTCAGGTTTTGCTACACATAATGGCGTCGTTGGTGTAATTATGCTGCTGTGGCTTAGAGGCCGCATGAAGTGGCGCAATAAACTGTCGGATACCATTTTTTTAAAAGATGCGCTGTTTAATAATAACTTACAAGCCGTCCCGTTTGAGGGCAAAAAGCTGGCTAAAGAGTTGCAAGGCAGCTTTAAAGAGTTTAAACGCGGTAATGATTTGCGAGAAATTCAAAGCTTATACAAGAGCACTTATCAAGGTGAGATTCATCAATTCGATTATCAGCTTTATCGTTTTCACTACATTATAAAACGCACTGAAACCACCACTGACGCTAATGGTAAAAGTACTACTCGCACGGTGAGAGACAGCTATTATCGGCATGGTGTGTTATTAGATTTTCCTTTTGCGCAGGATATGAGTATTAGCAACGACTTTGGCATTAAAGGCCGAGGAGAACGCTATAAAAGTGCTTCTAATGCGTTTAATCACCAATATCGAGTCCATGCTAAAGAGCTGATGAGCGCAGCACGATTGCTGTCGCCTGCGGTTGAGGAAAAGCTCACTGTATTTGCTAAACAGTTAAAAAAACCAGTATTAGAATTCGGCCAACAAGGAAGACTGTGTTTAGCGGTGAGTGATGACCTATTAGCGGTTAAACGAGTCAACGGTTTAGATAATCCCAAAGCCTTTGCCGAAGAATTAGCAGGCCATACCGAGTTAAAACAAATGAACCAAATGCTCGAATTAGTCCACGAAATGATGCGCTTTAGCGACAATAACTTTAAGGCCAGCGCGTAGTTCATTTTGAAATGATAAAAGACTGAAGGCTAAAGAGAAGTGAGTCAGGAAACGCATTTGAAATCTCATTTTTTAAAAGCAAGCTTTGAAAGCTAATTAAAATAAAGAATCAGCAAGTTAATCAAAATATAGAAAAGGAAAACCTAAATGGATATCTCAGTTATCGGGTTAGTGATTGTAGCTGTGGTCATTGTTGCCATCATCATGGTGTATAACGGCATTATTGGTAAACATAATGCGGTAGACCGCGCATGGGCGTCGGTACTGACTCAAGAGCGCCAGAAGAATAAAATCATTCCTATGGTAGAGCAGTTAGTTGAGCAGTATAAACTGCATGAATCTGAGGTGTTAACTCAGGTGACACAGCTGCGTAGTGCGATTGCAGATATGAGTGCCGGCGTAGATACCGCAAAGCTAGCCGCAGCGGAGCAGCGCACTAATGAGTTGATGCAAAGCCTTAAAGTGACGGTAGAGGCTTATCCAGAGCTAAAAGCCTCTGATGTGTACATGAAGCTGATGGCTGAAATAAGTGAGCAACAAGAGCAGATTGGCGCAGCAATTCGCATTTTCAATGCCAACGTAGAAGACTTTAATAACGCCATTGAGATGTTCCCAGGCTCATTAATCAACAGCTCCATGTTGCGTAAGCAAAAAATCGCTAGCTTTAGTGATAGCGAAGCACAAGCAGGGTTTGAGTATCAACCTAACCTTTAACCCGTTGGGCTGGGTTTTAGCCCTTAGGTTGGTCTGCCTTCGAATGAAGGCTGATTACATTTATTTTTGGGTTGGTGTTACCAAGTAGAGTGTTTGAACTTGTAGCTTCGTAGTTATCAATCGCCTGCGGCGGGTGCTGGACAGGACGTCCGAATGTCGTGATCACATGGATGTGAAGGAACGACCTTATGTGCAGACACTGCTGAAGCTCGCCTCAAGTACGTCTGACCTCCAAGGATGGAGGAAATGCCAAATTCTGTATGGAACAGAATTGGCCCTGTGAGCTCAACGAAAACAAAAAACATCCTTGTTAAAAGGCCAGTTCGGTATCCATACCTCTCGTTCAAGAGCTTGATAACTTCGTTATCTTTCACCTTGTTTTCGACGGCTTCAGCCGCATCTACACCGGATAATTGGTGCCTTCATTTGGGCCGTGCAGGTTTGATTGCTAGCATTGGAAATGCCCCAAAACATGTTTACCTTCAAATGAAGGCTGATTACATTTTTTGGGTAGTTGCTACGGGGAAGCGAGTTCTCAATTGTCGCTTTAGAGTTATCAATCGCCTGCAGCGGGCGCATGTGCAGACACTGCCGTGACACGCAACAAGTCCATCCTTGGAAGCTCGGCCATGACGTCCATGTCATGGACGGTCACGGCCGCATCTACACCGGATAATTGGTGCCTTCATTTGGGCCGTGCAGGTTTGATTGCTAGCTTGGAAATGCCCCAAAGCTTGTTACGTACTATTGTTAATTACATAATAATATCTAATGATAAACATTGAGTTGTAGCGGATTAACTTAGAACAAAAGTGGCCAATATTACTTGACCCTCACTTCTTATAAATGACAATATCTATTACAACGTTCCTATTTTGTGTACATCCTCTAAAGCTAGACTTCCACCTTCTAGCCAATTTCTTACTCTTATTATCTCCAGTCTATCGCCACTTTCACCTTCTATCGAAGGTAGGTATATGTCTGGAATCACACCTGCTACATCTACAGGAAGATGAGGTAAGCGCAAGCTCTTTGAAGTAGCGTAGAATAGTTCAAAGTTGCCGGATGGCAGAAGATGAGGCCTTAAGTTGGAGTAGTCTAAAGAGCCATAGGTTCTTCTACCTAACAGCTTAACGTTGAAGCTTTGTCTTGTTGTTAATAAAAATTGTTCGCAGGTACTTCCACAAGAGCGAGCAATTAAAATAGCAACTCGACTTGGTCTTTTTAGTTCTAAGTTCTCTTCAGATTCAAATGTGATCTTTTCACCTTTGTGGATCAACTGACCATTGACGCCAGTTTGCATAACCTTAACGATGCTGTTAGCCCACTCGAAACATTCTTTATTATCAGGATCGTAACGCTGACATATCTGTTGTTGTGCTGCGATATTTTCCGGTGTGACTAACCACTCTATACCAACTTCAACTCTCTGGGTCCCTATCAGCCAAGGTAGTAAAGGAGTGTAACTTGAATCAGAACCGCCCCCGTTATTGCGTACATCAATAATCCAGTTGGGCGTTGCTGCAAGTTGTTGGTGATTATCTTTGAGTAGCTGGATTAAAGGTAATCTGTTTGCCGGAGCAAAACTAGGTAGAGTAACAAGAACACTTTTATCGGATAAAAATTCTATTTGTGGAAGCCGACTAGGCATTATTTCAGTATTTTCGGTTGTTTTCACTGCTTGCGGAAACTTTTGAAGTTGTTTCTTCATTTTTTCAGAAGCATTGATAGATAAGTGTCCTGGTCGCCATGATTTTAAATATCGCTGAGCTATTTTTTGGCATTTATCTATCTCTTTAATCAATTTGGCTTCGGTAATTGCTTGGTGTAAAGCGTTATCGAAATGCTTCTGACCCTTTTGCTTTAGATGATCTTTGGCACCAGTATCGTTGCTAAGTAGGAAACCCGGTAGATAGTTCAAGTCTTGAATGCACTCTTTACTCGCAGGAGTACTATGAGCTGCAAAGCTAAATAGGGCCGTTAATATCCCTAACAGTTTTATTGAAGATAATTTCACAGATATTCCTTTATGCTTATTGTTAATGATTATCTGCAAATAGGTTAGAGTAAAGCGGCTGGACTGTGAAGCGCTGAATAATCAAAATGTTAGTATATAATTCAAGAAACACTTCAAATTTTCGAGGTTCATGATAAAACCTCTAGTTGGGTGACCAAATTAACTATGCAGCTTCAATACTTCTGCGAGTCGCCGTAAACACAGTCACTATGGAGCCGCATCTACGCCCAATTATCACTCTCTTCGATTTGAATTTTAATATGTTCGCTAAGAAAAAAATGCCCAAAAAACCATTTAGCGTCATGTAACAGTGGTCAAGTAGATACCATCTATTTGACATACTTTCCCTAATGCCAACGATCAGTTTAGATTTTTAACTCCAAACCATTTCTGTCCAGAAATGAGTTTGGATTTATAATGGGTGGCTTGTTAGTCAAATCGAAACATCAGACATCAATGCGCATCAATGCACTGTGCGAGGTTCCGTACGATTTTGCTTTAACGCTTCTAGCGCTTTCTGATGTCCCTGCGCCGCTGCACTTTGATACCACATGTCTGCAATATGTAGATTCAGTGGTTCACTCTTATCCGATTCATATATGGTGCCCAATACATACTGTGATTCAGCATTTCCTTGCTTGGCTGCGGCCGTGTACCATGTTATTGCTTCAGGCATGTTTTTGACCACTCCATCGCCCAGTTCAAACATCACCCCAAGGCTATGCTGCGCATCGGGTAGCCCTTGTTCTGCCGCTTTCAAATACCACCTTATGGCTGTCGCATTGTTAACTGTCGTACCTTCCCCGAGCTCGTACATTGAGCCTAAGTAAAACTGGGCTTTTGCATACCCCTCATTGGCCGCCTTCTGATACCAAACAAAAGCGTTTGCTTTGTTTTCTGCAACTCCTTGCGCAAAATCATAGGCAGAACCAACATAAAATTGGGCTGCAACATGGCCTTGCTCTGCGGCTTTCAGATACCAAATAAACGCTTGCTGTTTGTTTTCCTCAATTCCGATCCCGAAAGAAAGCATTCTAGCCAAATCATACTGTGCTTCATCAAGGCCCTTATCTGCGGCTTTTCTAATCCAATAGATTGCTTCCGGATAATCTTCCTTTGTTGAATGAAAGATCATGCCGATAGCATAAAGTGCATCGACATGATTTTGCTCTGCGGCCAGGTAATACCAATCCAGTGCTTCTTGTCTGTTCTGCGGTACATCAATCCCATAATCATATATGGTCCCGAGTGTATATTGCGCGTCTGCAACGCCTTGTTCTGCGGCTTTGCGATACCATTTAATGGCTTCTTGTCTGTTCTTCAATATGCCAATCCCATAATCATATATGGTCCCGAGTGTATATTGCGCGTCTGCAACGCCTTGCTCAGCCGCTTTGCGATACCATTTAATAGCAGCTTGTCTGTTCTTCAATATGCCAATCCCATAATCATACATAGTCCCGAGTGTGTATTGTGCCTCTGCAACGCCTTGCTCTGCCGCTTTTCGATGCCACTCAATGGCAGAGTCTGAACTCCTCTCAGTACTCCTATCAGAACTTACACACCCGCCCAACAAGAAAACTATTAATAAAATTGAAACTCTCATATCCACTCTCTTACAACACAGGTCTCTGACAAAATTGGCTTATTTGACGATTTTCAGTCGTCTTTTATACGTTGAACATGCAGCTTATCGTTAGTGTGTTCAATTGAACTTCAGTGCCTTAGGAGCTTAAACCATGACACACACTTAAGATGCTCTACTTATTCGTACTTTTTGTCGCTTTTAGCGCCCCATAAAAGTGTGATCCGCTAATTTATCACCTCTTGAAATCAAAACGTGAAAACCAGCATTATCTTGTTGATTTATAATGGGTGGCTTAATATATATTCTCTTAATATATACTTGGCTCGACTCTTAACAACAGAAAGGGGCGAAGCGCCACGACGTTTATCAAGCGCAGCTTGATTGCTTTAGTTAAAAAAGCGACAAGGCCTCGCGCTGAGGTCTACCAACGCTTCCACCATTGCTCTGTGCTTTGCCAATCTCGCGCGTCGCCAAACTCCGAGTCGATAATGTAGTAGCGCTCACCATCAAATCGTAATCGGGTCATAATGGTGCGGCTCTGTGTTGTATCTGTGGCCTGAGGTAAAGCGCCTGATAGCTTGGTCTTTACAATTAGCTTTAAATCGGCAAAGCCTTTGTTTTGCTTAGGCTCAATATGCAGTGCGCCTTTGCCTGACTCAATGATGAAATTAGTCATATCTTCGGCCTTAGGATCGCCTTGCCACATTTTCCAATAATATAAAGGCAGGTTGTTGACCAATGGAATTAAAAAATGCCCTTGGTGAACAAATAAACTGAGGTAGTCGGCCTCATATTGCGCAGAACCCTCTGGACGCTGCTGCGCCATCATTCGCACGCCTAATGCGCGTGTGTCATTGTTAAGTTTATAGTTGGCGGTATCAATCCACAGTGCAGGCGTGCTTTGCTCTTTCTTGTCGGCACTATGCGTACCATTAGCATTCTCTGTAGCATTGTCTGTTTGGGGATTGGCAACAATCGTTAATCCTGGGCGCTCGCTTAAACTTGCTGTATGACGGGCGATAATCTCATGAGTCTGCGTGTCCATAATCACGGTGCGCAGCGTATAACGCCTTTCGCCAACAAAGCTACCGTCAGTCCATTGTAAATACGCGCCCATGGTAAATTGCTCTTGATGAGGTAGCTGCTTACACACTGCTGCTGTGAGCCCTTGAAAATAACCACTGTCATTTTCCATCGCTTCAAGGGCATCAGTGCTGCACGCTTGCTTGGCGTAGCTTGCTGGCGAGAACGCTAGCGTGCAAGTCAAAAGCGCGCAACTCAAAACTGCTGTGCTAAATAGAGCGGATAATCTGTAGCCGAATGGGGTGAAAGAAGGCTTATTAGTTAGCATTTTGGCTCTCCGCTTGACTGCTGTTTGGATTGGTTTGCGAAGCACTTTCATGGCTGCTCTCGCTCTCATCGTTGCTCTCGCCTAAAAAGTTCACCCCAAGTTGGTTTACTTGGTTTTGGTTTACTTGGTTTTGGTTTATTTGCCAAAACTCGGGGGCGGGTAACTGCTCGGTGATCACCGGATAGCGGCTGCCATTATAGTTAAGCTCAGTGCTAAAACTGATGACTTCGGTTTGGTCATATTCACCGTCAGTGCGGTACTGCTGCCCCTGAGTCACTAACTTCAAATCATGGTAGCCATGGCTGGTGGTTGGTAACAGCTCAACAGTGCCTTGTACGCCATAATGCAGGTAAACTCCGCCATTACTACCGCCTGTATCAGCAGCTTCTATTTCGTAATCTAACGGTAGATGTTTGAGCACCGGGCGCAGCTTGTCGCCCTCTTGTACAAACAGGGTGAGAAAGCGACTAGTTTTAAATGCGCGGTACGCTTGTTCCTGTGGTGAGGTGTCGTAGTTAGCAAGATCGAGGATCAGCCCAAATGCTTGAGTATTGTCGCTCAGAGCGTATTGGCGGCTATCAATACTATTACTGTCAGAGTGACTTTTTATAGTGCTACTTTCTTGGATCACACCCGTATAGCTGGCTTCGACTTTGTTACTGTAGCGATTGACCAATAGTACTCGCCACAGATTACTAAAATAGCCATCTTCATCTGATTGATAGTATTGAAAGTAAGACAGTAATGCTTGCTCTTTGTTATGGGGCAACACCCTGCAGACTGTATTGTCTATCGCTAAACTTAGCCCGTACTTTCTGGTTACTAGGGCGGCATCAAAATCGAGTACGCTGCTTAACTGATTTAAGCTGCAATCTTGCTGTTGATTCTTTTCAGGTTCAAAGTTTTCTTGCTCACCGTTTTCTTGCTCAAGACTGGCCTGAGCATAGCTACTGGCACTAAAGGTCATCATCGGCAGAAATGCTGCAACAATTAACAGTTGTTTCGGGGTTTGCTTCATAAGTACTCTTTAGTTGTGTTAACCATCTTATTAATATGGGTAGGCGCGATAAATAGTGGTTTTATAGCCGCGTACCTGTACGCCATTTCTAAGTGGAATTGAGTACTCAGGTAAAGGGCGTGGACTGTAATCGATATATTGCGGCGTCGCGTAATAGAACACGCCTTGATACTCGGCGGGTAAATCTTGCTGCTGTAGCAAATCATATTGCAGGTTATAACTGCTGATAGGTAATGGCCTACCGTTATTGCTAACCACTTCGCCAAGTTTATCGGCTAGCGCTTTATTGGCTCTTTGTGCGCCAGCATCTTCTACCCAATTAGCGATTAACTGACCAGCTGCATTATGTTTGAGCGGCATTAATATGGTGTCTTTGATAAGTGGAATGCTTGTTACCAACGCCATTTTATTTTGATAAAGCTGTAGCTGCAGGGATTTCTGCTCGGACACTTTATCGATATGCGGCGCATTAATACCATAAACTAAATGATCACAGGCTGTATCGTCATAACCCAAATCGATACATACGGCGCCCCAGTCAGGCATGGTGATCTCGATAAGCGCGGCGCCGAAACCAGCATCATTAGCACCAGAGCTGCCCTCAAAATAACTACCAAGGACCTTGTAATCAACGCTGCGACGACTTTGCAACCAGCGCTGCTTAAAAGACTCACTGCGTTTGCCTTCACAAAGCAGAAGCGGGAAGGGCAGTCGGTTACCTGCACTTGCCGCTTGATACATGGCTTTGCGATCATTGTCATCGAACTGACAGCTGCCTAAGTCGAGCATCAGGGTCTCGATGTCATTGCTACTGCTGTTTGGCATAAGGCTACAACCAGACAGTACACCCGCAGCAATAGTTAATGTTATCGTTCGCAACGGGGTTGGCGTGAGTCTTTTTAGGATCATAATTTATTCTTATTAGTTAGGCTTGGTTATTAAGGGTAACGGTCGTTAACGCCAATCAAGATGGAAGGTACACACACTATTTTTCTGTTTATAATTTTCATTATTATCGAGAGGTAATAAATCTATCGGTAATAATACCGTATCGGCCACCACTGAGCTGCCTAGGTCTACCACAGACAGAGGGATTGAAAGTATGAGTAATGGCGGAGACTCTTTTAACACAAGTAAATTACAATTGAACGTATTAACCAACGCATATTTAGTGCCGGAGTATGGTATCCCCATGGCGCTATTAGATGGAATCTTAGAAACAACCGTTGAGCAACCGCTGATAAATATCGCCAATAAAGTTACAAACATTACTTTCATACAATAACCATAAAATACTTCATTATTCTCGAATTAAAAATGCCAGTATGGTGATCTCATTTAAGGACCACCATATCGGTTTACTGTTGTAATCTAAGTTGCTATTCGTTGCGGTTATGCATCTTCTAAAATTTCACACTCAGGAAAGGCCTCGCGAAAAGCTTGTGGTGCGCGAATAGGCTGATAACCTTGGCTTGTGTCATAGTGGTAGCTAAATATACGTCCAGCGGGTTGGCGAGCGTGGCGCAGATCGAGTAGTTTCAGCTTGGTTAGCTTAAACAGCACTGCCGGAAATTCATCGAAATGGTTATAGGAGAGATCCAAGTCTTCTATTTTACTCAGAGTGGCTAATGTTGCTGGCAGCGAACTTAAATGATTGAAGTGTAAGTTGAGCACAGTGACATCTTCATAGTGCATGATATTGGCAGGTAACTCCCCGAGTAAGCAGTTATGCAGATCCAGCTCTGTAATGCGTGTTTTACTTGGCAGTTTTGTTGGCAATGGCACTGTGACATTATGAAGCACATCACGACATAGATAGATGTGTGGTTTGAGATGACAGTTAACTCGATGCTCGTCATCGCCTTGTGTCAACATACGTTCAAAGCCGCAGCCTTTATGCCAGTTCAGCCGCTCTGCCTCAACCAGAGCTTCAATGGCTTGTTGACGGAGAGCTAACTCTTCTTTTTGACTCAACAGCCACAATAATCCTTCGCCGAAGCGGTTGAAATACCGTAATGAAAATTCGTCACACAAGGTTTTGCCCCAGCGCTTGGTTAGGCCTTTGAGTTTTTTATAGATCGGGCTTTCACCTTGTGGATCGCCATGCTTATCCAATCCGCGCATCTTACCGTCAAACGATACCTTATCTTGCACTGCCAGTTGGAACAGATTGTCGCCGAGACCTGCAAGTAACGTCTGAATTTGCTTGCGTAATGCTTTGTTATCGGTGGTTTTAAGAATTAAAAATAGCGGCAACTGCATCTCAGATGTAATGCCACCTTGCTCTAGCATAGTGACCGCGACTAGATGACTGGTTTCGTCCGGTGAATGTAGCAAATTCAGCACATTGCCCAGCATCGGCGCGGCGCTTGTCTGTTGCAAAAACTTAGGTGCATCGGTGCTGAACCATTGGCTGAGCACCGTATCGTCGATAATCAAGTGTTGCTCAACATCGATGGCGGCGGTCTGCTTAGGGTTACTGCCTAATAGAATATGGGTCACCTTGCTATCGAGCTTTTTACTGAGCATAAAGCCCAGTTCGGTGGATTTTTCTTTGAGTTCTGTCGCCTTAAAACCGCTTTTTCCACAGATAAACAACACGCTATCAGAGCCTAAAGGTCGGCGCTGTGCATCGGTTTGTGCGCGGGTACGTAGCCAAGCTTGTGCCTGCACCTTAACTGGATTGAACTTGGCTTCCATAAAGGTCAGATGGAAGCGAGCATCCAGTTTTTCAGATTGTAGGTTTTTGGGTTTAGGGGCTGCCAACAATAGCAGCCAGTAGCGACGTCGTTGTTCGCCAGTCAGCTCTGCATTTTGCAAAATTCCCAGTAGCTTGTTCAGCTCATCACTGCGTGCGATACGATTATAAACATTAAGTTTTAGATCTATGTGCTGAGGTAAATCGACCAAGCAGGCTAGAGGGGCCAGATAGGCCGCATCTTGAGCTTGTGGGCTAAGTTCGACCTCAAGTTTGCTTAGGGCGGGAGCCTTAAGCAAACACGCGAAGCTTGGAATAGGCAAGTCATAGGGGTGGTCGTAATGATGCAGTTCTAGCTTGACTGTAGACAGAAAAGGCAATTCATTAAGATCGTCAAGGGACGCCGTGCTGGGTCTAACGAGCGTTAATCCACTGATGTTTTTTATCGTTTTTAACCAAGGTGGGAGTGTTTCACCCTCTGAGTTGACTAGGATTAAGTGGCTTAATGTTGCAGCTTTTTCTAAGTGTCCGCTCTTAGGAAATAGGTGCAGACCCAAACCACGCAGGCACTCCAGTTTATCAAAGCAGCTAAATAACGCAGCATCAGGTACTCGGCAGGGAACATTGCCTGAATGAGAAAGCTCCAAGTCAATTAGATTAGGAAACGCACGTGCCAATGCAGACCACTCGGGATGGTTACGAGTCAGTTGATAGTGGAGTTTGGTTACCTTTGGCTTAATAATGCTGTCCAGCGGCAGGTCGTTATCTTTAAGGTACAAGGTGCTGTTGAAGCTCATCTTATTGCTCTTATGTTTAGAGTTAGCCCAACCACTCATGTTGGGCTGATTATTTTTATTGACCTTGAGAAATAAACTTGCGCGCTTGTTCAAGGTTCATGCCTTTATTACCCGTTATGGTTTGTGCTCTTAAGGCGGCTGATTCTGCGATTATCTGTTGTAATAACTCATCTGTGAGCAGAGTGTATTTTTGGTAGGTAAACCCAAATAGCGAGTTATCGCCGTATAGCGCGAGCTTGTCGCCAGCTTGGTAACTATCCCAATCTTGTTTGTTAATGCCACAAATATAATCGTTGCCCCAAAAACGATAACCAGCAAGGTATAATCCCCCATCGCAGGTACGGCTGTAATAGCCAAAACGTTTATCATCAATTGTGGCAATAACAACGGCTTTATCGGCAATAAAACTATGTAGCACTACAGGCAAGCCTTTAGCGAGTGCAAAGTGTAATAAAATGGGAATGCCGATAATGACAGATAAGATAACTTTTATCGGGCAGCGAGGCTGATTATCAAGATTAACTCTTAGCCATGAGTTTTTTTGCTTTAATCCCCAAAACATGGCTATTAACAAAAGCAGCGATAGCGCTGCAGCAAATAAGCTGAGTTGCTCGTACAGCACATCATTAACTAAGGTATCGCTAAACACCGCAACCATCATCAAGGCTAATAACAGCATAAAAAAATACCCCAGCACTTTTTGCGTTCTGGTGGTTTTTGGCGCGAATATATTACTCATGCAGTTCCTTGGCATTCGTTATAGCGGTATGTGCTGAGTGCAGTTTTAGGATAAAAGGTAGGGGTAAATTTGGCTTAATTGGTAAACCAAATAGATTGCTAAAGGTAAGTTTGCCCCAAGACCGTAGCGGATAGTTTTATAATAAATTTTGGAAAAAATCAGGCTGGAAATAACCAACCCAAAGACCCACAGTAGACATTTAAAGATAAATAATAGGCCCGTTCCTACGCCTTCATGGTCGACTCGAACGGCACCAATAAGAAAGTTGGGACCTATAAATTGCAGCAATGGGATAGCCATAACAAACAAATACTTACCGAGCTGAGTTTGCATCAATGTGGAGATAGCGTTTGGCATGTTGTTATTTGACCTAGTAATGGCGGCGTCAATAGACTGTACAGATGAAACATTGCTACTTTGTATGTTTTAAATAATAAATACAGCAGCTTATCGATAGAACGTTTATGATTGCAACTCTATAGAGTGGAAACCGCTAAAGTTGTCAGATGTTTGTGATGTGACTCACAAAGTCTGTTTATGTCGCATTCTCAGGCGTTACTATTATTGATATTCAGACTTGATGGGTATGATGTGATTTTTTATTGCGAGTCCAGTAACAATAGCTAGCCAACCTAAGCTGTAGGCCAAAAAGTCGAGCCAATCGAATGTTGAGCCGATAACGGTTCGAGCAAATGAGTTATTTTGGAGACCAAGTAGGTTAACTAGTTTAAAGTATTGTGCTATTTCAATGCTATAAGCCAATATTAAAACACTTACCGATAGTTTAATTGGCGACAGATTAATAAATGAAGCGAGTAACAAAAACATCCATATAACAACCAGCAGATCACCGATAAAAGGACGAATGAATCCATCGTTAATAAACAAGGCTATAAAGATTAATAGCAGTAATAATAGATTGCTGTAGACAAAGTATTGCGGCTTAAATGTGAGCATGTTGTCTTATGCCTTGTTGTTGGTTGTGTGACTATGTCCTGTTAAAACAGGTAGATATGAAGTTTGAACTCTGGTTTTTACTTGTATTTGGTGCTTATATATTGAGACTCATATATTGAGGCAGGGCGCTGTATAGTTTGAGTACGGCATGATAAACAATCGCGTAAATCAATTCCAGCAGGTTTATTGTCGCGAAATATGCATTTTGCATCGTAGACCATTTTATTTAGTCGTTATTTTGGGATCATTTTTATAATGCAGCGTTATATACAAATTGTCGGAATTTTATCATTGTTAATGTCGGCATCGGCATCGGCATCGGCGGTTGACGGCTTAAGTTTTGGGCATGGTGACTGGCAAGTCGTCTGTGACAATACCCATACTTGTCGTGCGGTTGGCTATCACAATCAAGATACTGGCAATGCCCCGGTTTCGGTCATATTCGAAAGAGAAGCGGGCGCGAATACTCAGATCAAAGCTAAAGTAAAATTTGCTGAAAGCTTAACTGCTATCGATGCGACTCAAGTCCATGATGTAACAATTACACTGAACATTAACGATGTTTACCAGAGCCAGTTAGGGGCAGAAATACCTGCCTATGAAGTGATGGGAGTCGGTTTTAGCGGCGAGCGAGAACTTACAAAAGAGCAAACTAGCCAATTACTTAACGCACTCACCATGAAGGGTAGCGTCTCAATAACATTTACTAGCAGCAGTGGCAAAGAGTGGCATTTATCAACCAGTGGCTCTACTGCTGTGTTGCTTAAAATGGATGATTTCCAAGGTCTAGTCGATACCCCTTACGCCATAGTCAAAAAAGGTCAGCGCACCAGCAATATTGTAGAGCCTAAACAAGCGCCAGTTATCTCTATACCCGCTGGCGACCAAAGGCCACTGACAACGGATAACGATCGCGCTTTAGCCAAGACCCCTGAGTTTATAGCAAGGATGAAGCGTGCTGTTGAAGCATGTGATATTGCCCCTTCAGCAAATGGATACTTAAAGCTTGATGTGGCAAGGCTGACAAAAACTCAACTCGTGGTAACAACGCCTTGTTGGTTTGCAGCCTATAACTATGGTGAAGGTGTGTGGCTTGTAGATGACAACCCTAAAATCGAACCTCTGTTGATTACCGATAGTGCGATAAATTACGCTGACGGCACGATTAACGAATTTATGTTGGGGCGCGGTGTCGGCGACTGCGTTTCGGCAAGGCGCTATATGTGGAATGGTCGTGACTTTATTTTAGCTGACTCCTACTCTACAGGGCCTTGTCGTGAGATTGCCCCTGGTGGCGCTTGGTATCTACCGACAACTGTGAGCACTGTTATTGTGGGCGATGACCCAGCTGCTGGAATAGATTGTCAATCAAAGCATGCTTATAGCACTGAACGGATGGTTAGATGCACACAGCGAATGCTGGCGAGTGTAGAACTGCAGCTCACTGAACTCATCGAAGAAATTAGCAGTCTTCAATATGTAATGAAGGATAATGACTTAAAGGCAGCATTAAGTCAGGCGCAGCACTCTTGGCTAACCTATCGTAACGATGTGTGTAAAGTGACTAGACTGACTCAAGCCGATGGTTCAATGGGTTTACCACTGATGGTTGGCTGCAAGCTTGATCTCACCGAGAAGCGACTGAAACAGCTTCAGTTATTGAAAGCGTCGCTGATTTAGTCATTGTCAGCAAATCCATAATGGTATTCCAGCGGGCTAACGTTACAATAAAAGCCGCCGTTTGCGCCCGAATAACTCGTACTGGTATTGGCTCATGTATTCGCTCATGTATTAGTATTCTTCTGGCTTAAAGTGACGTTGCAGCTTAAACAAGCTTTAACTTTCGAGCCAGCGAACACCGATGAACGTCGTGTTTACATCGAGCCTCTACATAGAGTGCTCTATAGCGACTACAACCAGGGTCTGACTCTGCTTTTATAGTCGATAAATACTTGCCCAAAGAGACTCTTAAGCGCTCTCTCTTCTGGGCGAATTTGAAAGCGCTGCATATAAAGTATATAGCCAATAATACCCACCACACTCCAAATCGATTCTAAGTAACAAGCCCAGGCGCACAGCGCGAATACCATTCCAAGGTACATGGGATTGCGGCTTAGGCGGTACATACCAGATGTCACTAATGCTGATGCAGTTCCCGGTTTTAAGGGATTAACCGTCGTTTTGGCGCGTTTAAAACTAATCACGCCTGCAATTGCCGATAACAGGCCTAGCAGTAACAAGGAGCTGGTGGCAATAAGCTTAATGTTGAACAGCGCAGGATCAGTTGATGGGTTACTAACGCCTACATGTGCAATAGCCCACATAATGAATGCAAAAACGAGTGTGACGATTGGCGGTGGGATCTTGTTTTCCAACTTATTTTTTAACTGATTGTTTAAAAAGTGCAAAGCTTGTCCTGTGAGTCAATCTGAACGTTAACAAAATAATAGGCTAATAACGCTCATCAATAAATAGGTCTTGATAACGCTAATGACGTGTCGCGTAGTTACATTCGGCATCAGTTTAAAATGCCTTATATCCGATAATGAGTAGGTGTTTAGTTTGTTACCTTTGGTTTTTTGAGTGTTAAACCGATGAAATACTGCTGAGTAAGGCTGTTTTTATGTGAGGGTTTGTTGTTTTTTTGCACGACTCGGGTACTTATTATGGGGTATTCCTGCTCGAATACTGGATCGTGACAAAACTCTTCGTGATCTAGCTCTAAAAATTACACTAACCTAAACAGGGGTGTTAACAATGCTTATCAAAATAAATAACGGTCAGTGATGATAACCATTCTCATTTCATTCGTATCTAATTGAATAGTATCTATTTGTTGGTTAATTGGTTTTTGAAGATGTATTTTGATTGCGTTTTTATACTGTGAGCTAGTAGACGATTTTTAAGAAAGTAAGCCTTACGCCTCAAGTAATTAGTAGATATGCACAATCTTGAATTCAGATATCTGTAACTAATAAAATACCCCCTTCGATATACAACCGGCCTGTAAGTTAATGTCTAGCAGAAAAACCATAAAGTCAGTGAATTTTGTGGCCAAATTAATGGCTACAAGTTTACTCACTCTTTTTATCAGCCTTGTTCCTGCCAAAGCGACTCCTTGGGATAAGCTTGATTCAGCACAATTGGAACAAAAGTTAGCAGAGAAATTCAGCGAAGGTAAATATTCTCCCAAAGGGGCGGATTCTTGCCTGATGTGTCACAAAAAGAACACTAAGGTCATGGAGATTTTTGATGGCGTTCATGGTGACATGAGCAATAGCAAATCGCCTATGGCCGGTATCCAGTGTGAAGCCTGTCACGGCCCACTTGGTAAGCATAATCGTGGCGGTAAAGAGCCAATGATTAGTTTCAGCCCAGACAGCAAACTATCAGCAGCAAGTCAAAATAGTGTGTGTGAAGGGTGTCATAACGACCCTAAGTTGATGTCATGGCATAACAGTACTCACAACCTAGAAGAAGTGGCTTGTAGTGACTGTCATGATATTCATGCTGCTAAAGATCCTGCACTTGACCGCCTAACGGTAAATGACACTTGTACCTCATGCCATACCCGCGCTAAAGCTGATATGAACAAGCGCTCATCTCACCCAATGAAGTGGGATCAGATGACCTGTACTGATTGTCACAACCCTCATGGTTCGATGACAGAAAGCGCCCTGATAAAACCAAGCTTAAATGAAACATGTGCAGAATGTCATGCCGATAAGCGTGGTCCATTCTTGTGGGAGCACGCGCCTGTAATGGAAGACTGCTCAAGCTGTCACTCACCGCACGGCAGTGTGAATGACAACTTACTTAAGTCTCGTACTCCTCAGCTGTGTCAGCAATGTCACGCCGATGATGGCCATGCGAGCCGTATGACAAGTCAGGCGGGTCTAGATGCATTCAGTGCTGGTAAGAGTTGTCTTAATTGCCACAGCAAGATCCATGGTTCTAACCATCCTGCTGGCAGCAACTTTGCCCGTTAAGTCTAGGAGTGACTATTATGCGTTCAATTAACCCTTTTTCATTAAACCTGATCACTCTGGCGTTGTTAGGCACATGTAGTGGTGCAATGGCTGCTGACTTTGGCATTCAAAATGCGAATACGGCAAACATCAAAACCAATAGCTATCAGTGCAAACGCTGTGTTGAACCACAAGGTTACACTGGTAGCGTGGGTGTTAGCGTCGGTGTTATCGATGCTGATGATAACCATGTTTTGAATCAGTTTGGTACCGGCACTGATGGTGCTATCGCTGGTGTAAACGGCGATCTTGCCTATCAGCAAGGTGGTTATAAGGCCAAGGTTCAAGCTCATCAACTTGGCATGGATAACGGCTTTGTTAGCATGGAGGCTGCTAATAGCGGTCATTACAAGCTAGATGTGGATTTTCAGACCATTACTACTAACCAAGCGAGCAACGCGGCTACTAATCTTTGGCAAAATGACGGCATGCTGACTCCGAGTGAGCAGACCCGTGTTTTGGATTTAGAGTTACAAAGACAGCGTAGCGGCATTGGTTTCGAATATGACTTCTCAGAAGTCATGGGGCTAGGTCTAAACAGTTACGCACGCTTCGAACGTGAAGATAAAACTGGTCATCGCAGTGCTAGCCTAACGAGTCCACGTCCAACAAACTTTGCTGAAGCTGTCGATGAAACGACAGATAACTTCAGTGCTGGTGTTGTACTTGATGGCGCTAACTGGTTGTCAGAGCTGAGCTACAGCGGCTCACGTTATAACAATCATATGGGTGACTTAAGTCTACCGTATGCCTATGACGTCTACAGCGCCACACCAGACAACCAAGCACATCAGGTATCACTTTCAGGTCAGTACCGTTTAGCGTCTAGCGTGTTCACTGGTCGTGTGGTAACCGGTCGTATGATCCAAGACCAAGACTTAATACAGATGAGTGGCAACCCAATCCAAAACTGGGACGGTCAAGTCGATACTTTGAGTAGTAATTTAGCGGCAAGTACGCGCATCAATAGTCGTTTACGTCTAGGCGCGAGTTACGACTACAGCAAGCGTGATAACGGTTCATCAGTGTTTGACTTTGCTCAGTACGAGTTCAATTCAATGTCTGGTGCGTTTAAACAAAACGTGCCAATGGATATTGAGCGTCAAACCTTCAAAACCAATGCGAGTTACCGTATTGCCAGTGGTTATCGATTACAAGCCGGTTATGACTACAAGCAGGTTGAACGTAGCTATGGCGAACGTGAAGAAACCCGTGATAACGAGTTTTGGAGCAAGTTGAATATTCGCGCTATTGACAAGCTTACGCTTGATTTTGGTGTGAGCTATGGCCAACGCGGCGGTAGTGACTACCAAGCGAACGAGTTAACGAGTGACGAGACTGAATCGTTAATGCGCAAGTACAACCTTGCCGATCGCAAGCGCAGCGAAGTTAATGCCAGAGCAAGCTATGCGCCGCTTGAGTGGTTAACTTTTGATGTTAGCACTTACTACGCCAACGATGACTATGACGCAACAGTAATCGGCCTGACTCAGGCTAAAGATTACGGTTATGACATGAACGTTCATGCGCAGATCTCTCAACCTCTATCTGTGTATGCATTTGCAGGACAGCAGTGGATTGACTCAGATCAAAGCGGCGACCAAGCATCAATTTGGCACACTGAGATAAATGATGAATTCATTAACTTAGGACTAGGTGCCACTTATACCGGATTAATGGATGGCAGATTAATTTTAGGTACAGACTACCTATTTGCTAATTCATCGAGCAATACCGGTGTTAATGGCTACAACACAGATAGCACTAACATCAATAGCTATGGCAGTTATTACTCATATAACCACAGTGTGAACTTATATGGTCAATACCTGATTTCAGAGCAGATGGCAGTCAAGCTGGCTTACCAGTTTGAACGCTATTTTGATACCGACAGTGCTGCGGTCACTCCCTATAGCATTCCAGGTCCAACTCCTGGTTTAGTGACCTTGGGTGACCTGAACCACAATTACAACGCCCATCAACTGATGTTGACCTTCAGCTACAAGCTGAAATAAGTCGAGTCAGTCATTAATAAGTTTGAGGAAAACAAGATTATGGAACGTAGAAGTTTCTTAAAAATGAGTGCTGCGCTGGGCTGCGCTGCAACAGTTACCGGCTGTAATTCTAGCTCTGATGATGCCAACGTGATCCCGCCACAACCACCTGTGACAGATGAAGTGGTTAACTGGTCATCATGCCTAGTTAACTGTGGTTCTAACTGTCCAATTAAGGTCTTTACTAAAGACGGTATCGTGACGCGCGTTGAAACTGACCACGAAGTTGAAGATAAATATGGTCTTCATCAAGTTCGTGCTTGTGCTCGTGGCCGTTCATTACGTCAAAGAAACTACGCTGTTGACCGCCTAAAAACACCGATGAAGCGTGTTGGCGAGCGTGGTAAGGCTGAATTCGTACCTATTAGCTGGGACGAAGCAACTAGCATTATCGCTGAAAAACTGTCAGCAGTTTACGCACAAGAAAACGGCGCTAAGTCAGTATTTCGTAGCTACGGTTCTGGTGCTTACTATGGTTTTGCATCAAATGCCTGTTTTAACCGTCTATTTAACCTCAACGGTGGCTGCCTAAATGCTTACGGTAACTACTCTTGGGCGCAGCAGATGGAAGCGGCGAAGCACACCTTTGGTACCGGTAGTACAAGCGGTTCTTCAACCATCACTATTGAAGACAGTGACTTTTTCCTAGGCGTTGCTTACAACCCAAGCGAAATCCGTCAATCAGGCTCTGGTGAAGGTTACGATTACCTACAAGCACTACAAAAGAACAACGGCCTAGAAGTGGTGATGATCGATCCTCGTTACACTGACTCTATGCTAGGTAAAGAGTCAAGCTGGTTGCCTATTCGTCCAGGTACTGACGCTGCATTCGCTGAAGCCGTTGCTCATGAGATGATCAGCCACGCAAACTTTGCGGGTCAATCTCTCCCGTTTGTACTTGAGCACTCTGTTGGTTTCAACAAGCAGTCAATTGAAGAGCAAAAGCAAATTTTTGCGCAAAGTGGCGACGCCACTAAGCAAGAATACGCTAAGGTGATGAATTCAGGTGAGAACTACCAAGACTATATTTTAGGTAAAGGTATTTACTCAGAGCCTAAAACACCTGAATGGGCTGAAAAAATCTGTGGTATTTCTGCAGAGAAAATCCGCTACATCGCTGGCAAGCTAATGACAGCTAAAGCACCTTACATTGTTGTGGGCGCAGGCGTTAACCGCCAAGCAAACGGCGAGCAAAGCATGCGTTCTCTATACATGCTATCTGTGCTAACCGGTAAGCTAGGTACACGTGGTGCATCAAACGGTGAACTACCATACATGAGCAGTATGTCTCGTGCAGGTATTCCAACGGGCACTAATGAAGTTAAAGAAAGCATCTCTTTCTTCACTTGGTCTGAAGCGATTAACAACGGCGAGACCATGACAGCTCGTAGCCATGGTATCCGTGGTACTGACGGTTTAGATACGCCACTCGGCGCGAACATTAAGTTCATCCTGTCTGCATCAGATAGCTCGTTATTAAACCAGCACGCTGAAATCAACAATACCGCTGATATCTTCCGTAATGCAGAAGATCTATTTATCGTGTCTTGTGATTGCTGGATGACACCGGGCGCTAAGTTCGCTGACATCATCCTACCTGATACAAGCTGGTTAGAATCAAACGACTTAGTTAACGATTCATACGCTTCTGGCTCATTAGGTTACCTAACTGCAATGTCTTCTTCTGTTGAGACAATGTGGGATTGTAAGTCTATGTACGAAGCAGCAGCGATGATCGCAGACAAAATGGGCGTTGGCGCAGGCTTTAGAGCCGGCAAAAACGAAGATGAGTGGTTAGAAGAGCTTTATCAAACGACTAAAGCAAGCAGCACCAACATCGGTGTTTCTCCTGCGTTCCCAGCAACTTACAAAGAAGCACAAAAAATTGGCTTCTTCCGTAAGAACATGAACGACAACCACGTTGCACTGCAAGACTTTATTAAAGACGGCAAAGCGCTTTCAACGCCAAGTGGCAAGATTGAAATCTACTCTGCCGAACTTGCATGGCGCGCAGCTAATTGGGATCAAGAGAACAGTGAGCAAAACCCGACAAACGTTAAGGGCGACACCATCACTGCTATTCCACAGTACACAGTAACGTGGGACGGTTATGAAGATGAAGGCACTAAAGAAGATTACCCAATTCAGCTAGCGGGTTACCACACTAAGGGCCGTACACATTCTAGCTACCATAACGTGCCTTGGTTACGTGAAGCGGTAGAAGACGCTGTTTGGGTTAACCCAATGGATGGCGCTAAGCACGGTTTAAGCTCTGGCGACAAGATTGAGATGTACAACGAGCGTGGTTCAATTGAAGTGACTGTACGTATCACACCACGTGTTGCTCCAGGTGTATTTGCCCTAGGACAAGGTGCTTGGTACAAGCCTGGTAACAAGACTGCAAGCAATGGCAAAGGTCATATCGTTGACGAAGGCGGCGCAATTAACTCGTTAACTCGCTACCAGCCTAGCCCTGTCGCTAAAGGTAACCCACAGCACACTATTCGTGTTGCCATTAAAAAGATTTAAGAGAGTAGTTAATTATGACTGAAGCAACTCAATACGGTTTTTACGTCGACAGCACTAAGTGTACTGGCTGTAAAGCGTGCCATGTATCTTGTAAAGACCGTCAAGGTAACGAGATCCGTAACAATACCAACCCTGAACAAAATGGCGTTCCTGCACTAAATGGTGTGACTTGGCGTCGTGTGTACGAATACGGCGGTGGACAATGGACTGAAGGCCAAAATGGCTGTTTCGAGCAAAGTGTATTTGCTTACTACATGTCGATTGGTTGTAACCACTGTTCTGAGCCAGTGTGTGTTAAAGCGTGCCCAACAGGCGCGATGCATAAACGCCGCGAAGATGGTCTAGTACACGTTGCACAAGACTTATGTATCGGTTGTGAGAGCTGTGCTCGTGCATGTCCATATGATGCGCCACAAATCGACCGTGAACGTAAAGTCATGACCAAGTGTGATGGCTGTTTCGAGCGTATCGCTGAAGGCCGTAAGCCTGTATGTGTTGAGTCTTGCCCGCTACGTGCACTAGACTTTGACACTATGGATAACTTACGCGCTAAGTATGGTAACGGCGATGGCCACATTGCTCCATTACCACCAGAGTCTATTACTTCACCAAACCTGATTATTAAGGCTAACGTGAATGGCGGACAAAGCGGCGATATCCTTAACCCAACTGAAGTATAATTTCAGTTATTTAAGCTATCACGCATTAGTATTTAATGATCACAAGCAGAGCGGGCTGCAAGGCCCGCTTAACTTGTAAGGTAAATTATGTCTTCAAAAACGCAGCCGTTAACACCATCAGCGCTAACTCAATCACCGCTTACTCAATCATGTTTAAGCAACATTGATTTTGTTGAGTATCAAGGTTTAGCGCGAATATTGCATCACAGCCTTATTCGCTACCCAGAAGCCGATTTTATCAATGGCCTAAAAGAGTGCGATGTGGCTGGCAGCTGGCCTGAGTTTAGTCATCGAACAGAGAATCGCGCAGGTCGTGAACTGGTCGATGGTTTTTTACAAGCTTGGTCAACTGATGCTGAAGCGGCTGAATTAGACAAGGCATTAATTACCTTACAACTTGATTATGGTCAGTTATTCTTCGGACCAGGCGAGCCGACAGCTGTGCCGCAAGGCTCAGTTTACCTGAGTGAAGAGCAATTGATTAACGATAGAACCACGGTTGAGCTGATGGATTTTTATCGTGTTAATGGTGTTGAGCTGCAATTAGATGTTAAGCAGCCAATTGATCACATTGGTTTGTTCTTCGCTGTACTTGATCAAACCTTTGGCCGTTTACAGGTTGAAGCCGATAACCAAGCACTAATTCGTTTTACTCAGGTGCTATTACAACAGCACTTATTGCCTTGGGCGTTTCGTTGCTGTGAGCTTGCGAATACTCATGCGAAAACCGATTTCTATCGCGGGCTTGCATTGTTAACCACGGACTTCTTGCTGCAACTACAACAAGATTTTCAAGTATTAGCACTGGATAAGCGACTATTTCGTTAATGCATTGAGTGTGACACTTTAAATAATAAAAGCCCGTAAATTTGATTTACGGGCTTTTTCTTTATAACGCTTTATTGTGGGCGCGACTGGGCATAAAGCCTTAGCGGTAACCGCCCATATTGCGACTCGACTGACGCTTTTCATTACGCACTTTTTCCAGCTGAGAATTAATCGTCTGTAGTAGCTGGCAAAGCTGCTTAGCGTCATCATTCAGTGGTGCATCGAGATCTTGGCTAGCAGGTTCACTGTTAAATAATGACTGACTCCATTGGTAGCCGATAGTTAACACTAAATGTTCCGATTGGCTTAATTCACTTTGCTCAATCTCTTTGACAAATAACAAGCGGCTGGCTGTAAACAAACAGTGCAGAGCAAGCTCATTAGCGAGTGGGCTTTGTTCATTGCTCTCCATTGGAGGCAACCATACTGGTTCGCCTTCGATAAAAACCAATGCTGAAATAGTGTTGGTCACAGTGCTAAGAGAGGTGGCGCCGCCAAATAGCTGCACAACTTTATCTGATTTTTGCAGTGTGAGTGCTAAGCGGTGGGCAAGAATGGATTTGCTCCATTGTTGACCCAAAGAGCGTCTTAACGTCATTTAATCAAAATCTCGTATCAACAGCCTCAAAGTCGAGGCGAAATCAAGCTAAGTGGTTAGTTTAGCATTTTGCTTAATAGCCAGATGTGCTTGGTGCAGCAGAATCGGCTTAAGGAGGTAAATTTACTAGGTTTGAGGCTTATTTCTGCTAAAATCTGCCGACTATTACGCTGAAGTTTTTATAGGTTCAAAATGGATATTCAACGAGTTAACCCATGTGCAAATTGGTCTGATGCTACCGTGTTCAATAACATGGCACATTTTGTTGAGATAGCAGCCGATGTCGAAGGCGATATGTTGAGTCAAACTCAGCAGGTCTTTGCTCAAGCTGAAGCAACATTAGCCAGTATTGGCAGTGACAAGTCTCGTCTGTTATCAGTGACGATTTATGTGACAGATTTTGCTAATGTCGCTGTCTTTAATCAAGCATGGCAAGCATGGTTACCAGAAGGCTGCGCCCCGAGTCGCGCATGTTTAAAAGTAGAACTGGCCGATCCAAGTTACTTGCTTGAAATTGCCTTTGTTGCGGCAGTTAAGTAGTTAACAGGCGTTAGCCTTACATGGGTGTTTTCGATACAACTTGTTCGGCTAACCTGTGAAGACAAGCGGTTAGTTGCTATTTCTAGCCGTTATTCTAACTGTTTGAGCAGTTGTCGTACTCGCGCGCGCGTATCGTCTATTTGGGTTATTACCGCTTGGGCACTCGCTTCATCATCGGCTAACTGCTGCCAATTTGCTTGCCAACTGAATTTGAGCTCCTCGGCTGCAACACTGAGCTCTGGCTCCGTTATCATGCTTAAATCGGCAATCAAATTGACTTTTACCCAGCCTTTTCGCGGATTACCTAAAGTTATATCTTTATCGTAATGAGCCGCATACACGATAGATTCCAACTCTGAAAGCTGTAGCAGCAGTTCAAAACTGGCTGAACGCACATTACTATTGTACTCAGTGATCTCCATGCGCCAGACGTTATAACTAAACCCAACCAAAGCAAATAACATGCTAAAAACCGCTGTCAGCTGAAAAATGGAGATGGTTTGTTTGCCAGAAATATCAATTTTCAACGCTAGCTCCTTAAGCAGATTTAATCGACTTAACTCAACTTTAGCTCAACTTTAACCCGCTTTACTCACTTCACTCTCAGTAACGACTCTGTGTTAATTCTATATAAAGACATTGAAAGAGCAGGTTTAATTTCAGCTTTAATAAAGCCTAACTTGAGCTTCACTTTTTGCTAAACAGACATTGCTAATTTAAATACAAAATAACAGTGGTAATTCACGCTATTTTTAAGAGTGTCGTTCATCGCACTTCTTTCAACATCTTCGTTGATAATAAAAAGGAAATTAATTTGCTGTAGCTTTTGACAACGTGGTTCCAGCGACTACATTTTATATATCTAAATAGCCTTACATAATGGATGGATACCCTATGAAAGCATACAAAGTTTCCTTGATCGCAGGAGTTTGCATTGGAATGTTAAGCAGCGCTGTGGTGGCAAAAACGAATCCTGCAGATAATGCCCAGTACGAGAAGCGCTTTCCTAAGCAATATCAAAGCTGGCAAAAAACGGCTGAGAGTAAAGAGGTTACCAATGCATTAGCTGCCGATCCTAACTTGGTTATCCTTTGGGCGGGTTATGGTTTCTCCAAGGATTACAACGCACCTAGAGGGCACCAGTATGTGATTACAGATATCAGGAGCACATTAAGAACCGGAGCTCCGATGAAAGCGGATGAAGGCCCTATGCCGATGGCATGCTGGAGCTGTAAAAGCCCTGATGTCCCCCGATTGATTGAAGGTGAGGGGGAGGCTGAGTACTTTAAGGGTAAATGGGCTAAAGGTGGCCCTGAAATTGTTAATGTATTAGGTTGCGCCGACTGTCATAAGCCGGGAACTTCTAAGTTGAGAATCGCACGACCCTTTGCCGAACGCGCATTCGCTGCAATAGGCACACCATTTGACAAGGCAGAGAAGAGCGAAAAACAAAATATGGTCTGCGGCCAGTGCCATGTGGAGTACTACTTTGAAAAAACAGCCGAACAACCAAATTGGGTAAAATTTCCTTGGGATGATGGTACCTCTGTTGAAGAGATGGAAGCTTACTATGACAAGCTGAAATTTAAAGACTGGACCCATCAACTATCTAAAGCACCCATGTTAAAAGCTCAACATCCAGGCTATGAGACTACTGCAAAAGGAATTCATGGTGAGATGGGCGTCTCTTGTACTGATTGTCATATGCCACGGATAACCGATGCAGAGGGTAAGGAATACACCGACCATAATGTTGGTAATCCGTTTGATAAATTTGAATTTACCTGTGCAAATTGTCACGAACAAACCAAAGATCAATTACAAGGGCTAGTACAGGCCAATAAAGACAAGGTTAATACCCTTAAGCTTAAGGCTGAAGGGGAGTTAGTAAAAGCGCATTTTGAGGCTGAAGCAGCCTGGAAAGCGGGAGCGACAGAGCAGCAAATGGCCGCGGCGTTAACCGATATCCGTCATGCTCAGTGGCGCTGGGATTTTGCTATTGCCTCTCATGGTATTGCCGCTCATGCGCCTGAAGAGGGTCTTCGAATCTTAGAGACCTCATTAGTTAAAACCTCTGAAGCCCGCGGTAAGCTTGCAAAAGTATTAGCCGCTCAAGGTGTTAAGACCGCTGTTGTTATTCCAGATATTTCGACCGAAGCGAAAGCGCAGGCTTTCTTGGGTATGGATATGGATAAGATGAATGCTGACAAAGCCATCTTTATCGAGAAAGTCGTGCCTAAGTGGGAAGCCGAATACAAGGCAACCAATGGCGGTGAATAGTCTTTAACTGCCGTTACACAAAATGAGTTACAGTCTCAAAAATCCGGGAGCCAACTTCCCGGATTTTTTTGTGTTGTGATTAACCATATTAATATAAGTCACAGTGGCATACTTATCGCTTCAACAGGTTTATCTGCAGCGTGTGTATGACTCTTTGGTTGTGCAAGCCTTATACACAATCAACGTGAGCTTTAGAGGGGAGTGGAGAGGCCATTGTCTTCTTCGAATATCTAGCAATCAGTGTTTACCATTTCAGTTGTCTTAGTTTCAAAGTCGTAAAAAATATAGCAATTGATAGATTGATCGTCAGTGATCCCTTTAGGGTATAAGTAAAACCCTCCCGACCACCAAACCTGATCAAAGTTATTATCTAAATCCAATATGGCATTGATTTGGTCTGAATTTGTTCCGTAGCGAAATAGATCGAAATAGGGATACCCTTGTTTTGGGTCGACGCAGATTTGCACATTATTGATTTCTACTGACTTAAAAGATCGCACTTGGCTATTGCTAGATTTGCAGTCCTTGGCTGAAGCTACGCTGCCTTTGGCTCGAACAAGACTGATGGCGCTTTTAACTGAGGCCAGAGCTTGTTGCATCACCGTATCACGAGATTCATCTTCAAAAGAGATAAATTTTGGAAGGGCAATGACACTGAGTATGCCAAGAATGATGATTACGACAACTAATTCAATGAGGGTAAATCCGTTAACGGTACTGTGCTTCATCTATGTCTCACTTTTGTAAGTGCTAAACTCGATTTTTAGGCGCTCTTAATGTTTCAAACCCATATTTGATTAAGTATATGACGTAAAAGTGAACTTGGTTTTTGAGATTAGCGTCCATGGGAGAAAATTACCTTTGTGTACTACATTCTAATAGTTGGTTTTATTGTTATTTCGATGAATTAGCTGAGAAGCTTGGAGGATAGATGGAGGCGGTGTTGTTAAATATTGTAAACTTCATATTCATTTCCGTTGTGATGTATTTTGCCATCGCCTTACTCTGCATTATTTTGGGCAAGTGGATCAAGCAAGCCGTGCCTAAAAGCACCCTGTCTTTCGATGAGCTAGCGTTTGATGGGTTAGCTTCCGATGAGCCCGCTTTCGAGCAATTATCCTTTGATAAGTCGGCTACCACCAAGGCTGAACCGCCAAAGCTAAAAACCTATCAAGCAAGAGATGGTGAGCGATTACCGTATCGTCATTACCGAGCTCAATCTGACAAGATCATTATTCTTTTGCATGGTTCTGGCTGGCATAGTCAGTATCTGTTTCCCTTAGCTAACTTTATAAGTGGTGAAGGCATTGCCCAGGTATACACGCCAGATCTTCGAGGCCATGGGCAAGCCCCAAGAAGGCGGGGAGATGTTGATTACATTGGTCAATTTGAAGATGACTTAGCCGATCTGATTGAGGTCATTAAGAGGGATAATCCTGACTGTACACTCATTGTGGCAGGACATTCATCCGGAGGTGGGCTCGCGATTCGCTTTGGTGGAAGTCGCTATGGTAAGCAAGCCGATGGCTATATTTTACTGTCTCCTTATCTTAAGTATAACGCGCCAAGTATGCGGCCTAACTCTGGTGGTTGGGCACTCCCTTATACCTTACGAATTGCTGGGCTAAGCATGTTAAATAATGTCGGCATTCATGGATTGGATTACTTAACAGCGATTGATTTCAATATGCCACAAGAGGTCCGTAACGGAACTGAAACCTTGTCATACACCCATCGCCTTAATACCGCTTATGCACCGGGTAACTATAAGAAAGAGCTCAGTTCGATAACGCAGCCATTATTAGTCGTGGTTGGCACGGCGGATGAAGCATTTTTTGCCGAGCAGTTTGAGCCGGAGTTCTCAAAGTACACTCGCGCTGAAGTCATCTTGCTAAATGATGTGACTCATATGGGCGTCGTTGTTAACCCTGCCGTTAGACCCGTTATCAAGCAGTGGTTAGATAACTTGCGCTAAGCCGGAGAGTAAAGCGCTCTTGTTAGCAAGATCACCTTGTATAAAAATGTCATCGAAGGGGGATTCCCTTAAGGAAGTAAAGTCTATATTATCGCCTCCCTTTTAATTTTGACTGTAAACCATGAAACTTGTAAAACTGGCCGCCATCGCACTGATGTGCTCAAGCCTTACCGCTTGTATTACCTTTCCAACGGATGAATCTAACACTGTAAAAGTATTGTGGGATGACACTGATGCGTTACTTGGCTGCGCTCATAAAGGCACTGTAATTGGTTCTCAAGGTCATTTTTATGATTATTGGCTACATGCCGATAAAGATATGGTGTGGGGCACACTCAATGAAATGCGTATTAAGGCTGCCAAGCTTGGTGCTGACACTATTTATCTCTACGAACCGTTAGGCTTTATGGGCTCTGTAACCATGATGGCTAATGCCTATCAGTGTGAGTCAAAGCTGGCTGAGACAAATGCCCTGAGTCAGTTACCAATCACAGATACACAAACTGATAAGCAAGCTGATCAACCTATTACGGAGAAGGGCAAAGCCAAATAAGCACGTATCTTTATATGAACTTGTAAACGTTGCAAGTTCATCTCTCAGCCATTTATCGTGCTGTTCAACATTTCCACGATCGTAGTGGCACTGTGAGGGTGGGGTTTTAACAATAGCTTACTTAATAATAGCTTACTCAAAAATTTGGTAATGACGCTCTACATTGACCGTAAGCTTACCCCAATATGATGACCTGACTCTTGCTTGATGATGCTCGAATGAGCACTTATCGACAAACTCTTCATGGACATCAAATCGGCAGCGGTTGTCCCTGCTTTGTGTCACTTCAAATAGAAGGCAGCCTTCCTCCTTTAGGGTCAACCGCTTATGATTAACGAGCTCATTTTTAATTGCTGCAAGCTCGGGCTGTGGAACTAAAATAAACCCTTTTAAGATCACCTTTGACATGACAAGTCCCTATCTATTGTCGTTTACCCATTACTGTTAAATTGAACATTACATCAAAAAACGCAGCTTATAGTGAGCTGCGTTTTTTGATGATGGGTGTTATAGCTGCCGTTTTAACGAACTTATTTTTGACTAAAAGCCCTTAAAGCACATTTTTTTAGAAAATGAGCCGTTAAAAAATCATCTCTGGTACATGCTCTGGAACCACAAGCTTACCTGCTGTTTTAGAAACTATTTCCTCTACCGATACGCCCGGTGCACGCTCTAGCAGATGAAAGGCGCCGTCTTTGATTTCTAAAAAAGCTAAATCGGTTAATACCCGCTTGATGCAGCCATAGCCGGTAAGTGGTAGCTCGCATTTAGTCAGTAGCTTAGAGTTACCTTTTTTATCGGCGTGCATCATGGTGACGATAATATTGTCAGCGCCAGCGACCAAATCCATCGCGCCGCCCATGCCTTTAATCAGTTTTCCTGGGATCATCCAAGAGGCGATAGAGCCTTGCTCGTCCACTTCAAATGCGCCCAGTACAGTGAGATCCACATGGCCTCCGCGGATCATGGCAAAGCTTTCGCTTGATGAAAAGAATGACGCGCCATCCACAGCGGTAACCGTTTGCTTACCAGCGTTGATAAGGTCAGCATCAATGGTTTCTTCGGTAGGGAACTCTCCCATACCTAATAAACCATTTTCTGATTGCAGCATCACGTCTATGCCCTCAGGAATATAGTTGGCCACTAAGGTGGGGATCCCAATACCTAAGTTGACGTAAAAGCCATCTTGCAGCTCTTTAGCAACACGTTGCGCCAGTTGTTCTCTTGATAATGCCATGGTGTTGCCTCCTTATGCTTTGGTGTCTGATTCAGTTTTTGAACCCGAGTCAGGTTTGACCGTGCGTTGCTCAATGCGTTTTTCAAACTTACCTTGAATAAC
Source organism: Shewanella sp. 125m-1 (assembly GCF_052977065.1). NCBI lineage: Bacteria > Pseudomonadati > Pseudomonadota > Gammaproteobacteria > Alteromonadales > Shewanellaceae > Shewanella > Shewanella sp. 125m-1. Next base: position 61,039 of record NZ_JBRILT010000007.1, on the reverse strand, counting down.
GCGGTTGACGTAAATACCCGGGGTATGGATATGGTCAGGGTCAAGTTCACCAGGCTCAACAATATGCTCAGCTTCTACCACTGTTATCTTGCCAGCGGTTGCCATCATAGGGTTAAAGTTGGCGGCGGTTTTGCGGAAAACTAAGTTACCCATGGTGTCGGCTTTCCAAGCGCGAACAAGCGCGAAATCCGCTTTTAGTGCAGGCTCTAATACATAGTGACGACCATCTATTTCACGGGTTTCTTTACCTTCTGCCACGGGCGTACCGTAGCCTGTGGCGGTAAAGAATGCTGGAATACCAGCCCCGCCTGCGCGAATTTTTTCAGCCAAGGTGCCTTGTGGCGTCAAGATAACGTTAAGCTCGCCGGATAACATCTGCTGCTCGAAGGTGGCGTTTTCACCCACATATGAGGCGATCATGGTATCGATTTGACGGCTTTTTAATAGTAGGCCTAAACCAAAGTCGTCTACGCCAGCATTATTTGAGATCGCGGTAAGTCCAGTGACACCCATTTTCACCATTTGTGCGATTAAGCCTTCAGGTATGCCGCATAAACCGAAACCACCGACCATGACGGTCATATCATTGCTTAGGCCAGCGAGCGCTTCTTCGTAACTGCTGACGACTTTATTTAGCCCTTTATTTGGCTGTTGATTTAGCTCTCTATTTAGTCCTGCCATTACTGTTATCTCCTTATTCTGTCCGATGCTAGAACCTAGAACCTAGAACCTAGAACCTAGAACCTAGAACCTAGAACCTAGAACCTAGAACCTTCTTTTTATTCGCTAATCGCTCTAGCCACTTTCGATCCAGACTGGCGGCCAAGGGCGAGGCTTATCTTGTTACCAGCATCAACCAGTTTAGTTAGGTCTATTCCGGTTTCTATGCCAAGCCCATGCAGCATATATACTAAGTCTTCAGTGGCTAAGTTACCTGAAGCACCCTTAGCGTAAGGGCATCCGCCAAGGCCCGCGACCGATGAATCAATCACACTGACGCCGGTTTCTAAGCAGGCCAGAATGTTGGCTAGCGCTTGGCCGTAGGTATCATGGAAATGTAATGCCAGTTTGTCTACAGGTACGGCTTTCGCCACCGCTGCAACCATTCTACGGGCATTAAGCGGTGTGCCAACACCAATGGTGTCGCCAAGAGAAATCTCATAGCAGCCCATTTTGTAAAGTAATTCAGACACACGTGCGACTTCGCTAACCGCAATATCACCTTCATATGGGCAGCCTAAGGTGCAAGATACGTAACCGCGAACAGGCACGTTTCTCGCTTTAGCCAGCTCCATAACTGGCCTGAAGCGCTCGATAGACTCAGCAATTGAACAGTTGATGTTCTTTTGGCTAAAGCTTTCTGAAGCTGAGCCAAAAATGGCAACTTCATCGGCGTCAGCGTCAAGCGCAAGTTCCAAGCCTTTTAAATTGGGTGTCAGAGCGCTGTAGGTAACGCCTGTCTTTCGTGCTATGCCCTTAAGCACATCACCAGAGTCTGCCATCTGCGGCACCCATTTAGGTGATACAAAGCTAGCCGCTTCGATACGTTTAATACCCGCAGCGGCTAAATCTTCAATAAGTACTATTTTTTCTTGAGTGGTGACCGGCTTTTCATTTTGCAGCCCATCGCGGGCGCCGACTTCAAAGATACTGACTTGATGTGGGTAGGAAGCCATTTATGCACTTTCCTCAGTTTTAGCTGATTCAACTTCGGTAGCTTCAACCTCAGCGAGTAACATACCGTCGCTAACCAGTTCACCAGCCTCAAAGAAAAATGCGCTGACAATGCCGTCAAACGGGGATTCAATGGCGTTTATTACATTAGTCATCTTCATCCGGCCTCTTCCTTTTCAGGGTTTACTTCTGCTTCAACTTCGGCGAGTAACATGCCATCGCTGACCAGTTCACCTGCTTCGAAGAAAAACGCACTGACGATGCCGTCAAATGGGCTTTCTATTGTGTATTCCATCTTCATGGCTTCCATCACCATGATGCCTTGGCCGGCTTTGACGCTATCACCCACAGCGACAAGTTGAGTCACAATGGTGCCGTTCATTGGCGCTTTTAGTTTATCTTCAAGATTATCTTGTTCTTCGATGACTTCTGATAGCAGTGCGCGGTAGTGATAGCTTTTTGAGTCGATAAACAGGGTAAAGTCATCGCCTACTTGGCTCACTGGAAGGCTGATTTTATGTCCGTTAGCTTTATCGCAACGACTCTTACTAAACGTTTGCTCTGTGTTTTCATTATCGAGTTTTTGCAGGCTGATCTCAGCATGCAGCGTCTCAGCGACTAATGCGCCAGTAAGGGTGATTAGGCAGTCATCAAGCTGTAGCTGATATTGCGACTGACCTGCGATTTGGGTCTCGATTAAATCAAGGTGGTTAATCTCATGGTTATCATCTAACAACGCCACTTGATGCTGACTGGCACTATTTAACCTAAAGCCATTATTTTGATGCCAAGGTGAGTAGGGATCATGGCTAGCGTTAGCTGCTAATTGTGCTTGCTGTTTACGGGCACATAACTGATAAAGCGCCGCTAAACTTAATGCTACATTGCTGTTATTAGAGTCCGCTGCTGGTGTTAACAGTGAATCGCCATAGCGCTCGATAAAGTCGGTGCTAAAGTTGGCATCCTTAAATGCCGTGTGCTTGGCAATATTGGCTAAAAATTCAATATTGTGTTTAAGGCCACTGATTTGATAGTCATCTAAGGCGTGTACTAAACGTTGCAGCGCGCGAGGGCGTGATTCATCCCAAGTGATTAGCTTGGAGATCATCGGGTCGTAAAAGTTACTGATCACATCGTTTTCACGCACGCCGGAGTCGATACGCACAAATTGGCTTTGCTTAGGTTCGCGTAAAAAATTGAGTTTTCCGCTAGCGGGTAGAAAGTCATTGTGCGGATCTTCGGCGTAAATGCGCACCTCAAAGGCATGGCCTTCAATTCGCACTTCATCTTGTTTAAGTGGCAACTCACTGCCACTGGCAACCATTAATTGCCATTTAACTAAGTCTTGGCCTGTGACTAACTCTGTGACTGGATGCTCTACTTGAAGGCGAGTATTCATCTCCATAAAGTAAAAGCTGTCGTCGGTATCAAGTAAAAACTCGACGGTGCCGGCGCCTTCATAATCAATCGCTTTGGCTGCGGCAACCGCCGCTTCGCCCATGTTGATTCTGAGCGCATCACTTAAACCTGGAGCGGGGGCTTCTTCGACGACTTTTTGATGACGACGTTGAATTGAGCAGTCACGATCAGACAGGTAGATACAGTTACCATGGCTGTCGGCAAAGACTTGCACTTCAACATGGCGCGGCTGACGCAGGTAGCGTTCCATCAAGAGTTTATCGTTACCAAAAGAGCTAATGGCTTCACGTCTGGCTGAGTTAATCGCTGCAAGTACCTCACTGCTACTTTCAACAATGCGCATACCTTTACCACCGCCGCCAAAGGCCGCTTTTATCAGTAAAGGAAAGCCCATTTTATTGGCCTCAGAAACCAGCAAGTCATCCTCTTGCGCATCGCCGTGATAACCAGGGACCAGCGGTACATTGGCGGCGCCCATAATATCTTTAGCGGCACTTTTGCTGCCCATAGAGTCAATGGCTGCTGCACTTGGGCCGACAAAGGCGATATTAGCTTTCTCGCATTTTAGTGCGAACTCGGCATTTTCTGATAAAAAACCATAACCTGGGTGAATCGCTTGAGCGCCAGATATTTTGGCGATGTCGATAATAAGATCGCCTTTTAGATATGAGTCTGCCGGGGCACTGCCGCCTAAGTAAAAGGCTTCATCAGCCATGGCAACATGGCGTGCATTGATATCTGCATCTGAATATAAGGCTACTGTGCGCACGCCCATAGCTTTTGCGGTGCTGATGATGCGGCAAGCAATTTCGCCGCGATTGGCAATTAGCAGTTTAGTAAACATATTATTTGGCTCCTTGCCCGCTGGCGTTATTATTTTTTTTAGTAGCAACGTTAAAGTCTGCGATTGTTGGCCATTGAGGGGGGCGTTTTTCAAAGAAGGCATTAAGGCCTTCTTGCCCTTCATCTGAAACACGAATACGGGCGATCCGCTCGCTAGTGCGATCTAACGTTGTTTGATCGATAACGCCATTTTCTAGGGTGGAAAGTAGCGCCTTAGCCCAGGCCATACCCTGTGGACTGTTACTCAGTAGTGATTCAATGATGGGGGGGGCGGCCGCATCGAGTTCGTCATTAATCTCATGGATGATCTGTAGCTCAAGTGCTTTTTGCGCATTGAACCGCTCAGCGGTGAGCATGTAACGGCGCGCAGCGCGTTGGCCCATCGCGCGAGTGACATAAGGGCTAATCACTGCAGGAATTAAACCCAGTTTGACTTCACTCAAGCAAAAGCTAGCACGCTCATTGGCAATGGCGATATCGCTGCAGCAAATAAGCCCGAGTGCACCGCCAAAGGCTGCCCCTTGTACGAGTGCAATCGTGGGTTTAGGAAATTTATCGAGTACTGACATCAGTTTTGCCAGCTCGTTGGCGTCAGCTAAGTTCTGCTCAAAATCCATCTTGGCTTGCTTGCGCATCCAGTTAAGGTCGGCGCCAGCGCTGAAGTTTTTACCGTTGGCTTTAAGCACTAATACTTGGCACTTTGGATTGACGGCGAAGTGTTCAAGTACTGTGATCATTTCCTTAATCATCACTTCATCAAAGGCGTTATGCTTATCGCTGCGGTCGAGCACCATTTGCGCCACGCCTCCATCGACTGAGCAGTTTACATATGCTAATTGCTCGGTCAGTTGTTCGGTGTCTGTGGTGACTGATGTATTCATTATTGTTGGTCCATTTTATTGTCTGAGTCGATGGTTTTTGGCTTAAATGGCAAACTGCCATTACATGCGAAATACACCAAACTTAGTGTCTTCAATTGGAGCATTTAGCGCGGCTGAAAGCGCTAAACCAACTACATCACGGGTTTGAACCGGATCGATAATCCCATCGTCCCATAAGCGGGCGCTGGCATGATAAGGATGACCTTCTTTATCGTATTGCTCAACAATGGGTTTACGGAATGCTTGTTCTTCATCATCAGACCACTCAAGGCCCTTACGTGCCAGCCCGTCACGTTTAACCGTTGCTAATACGCCCGCGGCTTGTTCTCCACCCATTACGGATATGCGGGCATTGGGCCACATCCACATCATAGTGGGCTCAAATGCACGGCCACACATGCCGTAATTACCCGCGCCGTAGCTACCGCCAATAATGACGGTAAATTTAGGTACGTTAGCGCAAGACACCGCAGTCACCATTTTTGCGCCGTGTTTTGCTATGCCTTCATGTTCGTATTTTTTACCCACCATAAAACCGGTGATATTTTGCAGGAACAAGAGTGGAATTTTGCGTTGGCAACACAGTTCAATAAAGTGCGCGCCTTTTTGCGCAGACTCCGAGAATAAGATGCCGTTATTGGCCACAATCCCTACCGGATAGCCATGAATGCGGGCAAAGCCACACACTAAGGTATTGCCGTAATTGGCTTTAAACTCATCAAAGTCTGAGTCATCGACAAGGCGAGCAATCACCTCTTTTACATCGAACGGCTTTTTAAGATCAGTGCCTACGATGCCGTAAAGCTCATTGATATCAAATTTAGGTGGTTTTACTGGGCTAAGCTGAGCAGTAATTTGTTTTTGATGATTAAGGCGAGTCACCGCTTTACGGGCAAGCTCTAGCGCGTGTTCATCGTTTTGCGCCATATGATCCGCCACGCCCGAAATTTTGGTGTGCACTTCAGCGCCGCCTAGCTCCTCTGCTGTGACTTCTTCACCGGTTGCGGCTTTAACTAGCGGAGGACCTGCCAAGAAAATGGTGCCTTGTTCTTTAACGATGATTGACTCATCGGCCATGGCGGGCACATATGCACCGCCTGCGGTGCAAAGCCCCATTACCACTGCGATTTGCGGAATGCCTTTGGCTGACATCTGCGCTTGGTTATAGAAAATTCGCCCGAAATGGTCTCTATCTGGAAAGACTTCATCTTGGCGGGGCAGGTTCGCGCCGCCAGAGTCCACGAGATAAATACAAGGTAGGTGGCAACGACTGGCAATATCTTGGGCGCGTAGATGCTTTTTAACGGTAACGGGGTAATAGGTGCCACCCTTTACTGTGGCATCGTTGGCGATAATCATGCATTCAACGCCACTTACGCGGCCAATACCTGCGATGACACCCGCTGCAGGCACTACATCTTCATAAAGCTCAAAGGCGGCAAATTGAGAAATTTCTAGAAAAGGAGAGCCCGGATCCAGCAGTTTTTCTACCCGCTGACGCGGAAGCAGTTTGCCACGAGAAAGGTGACGGCTACGGGCGACTTCTCCGCCGCCTTGCTCAATCTGATGTAGTTTTAGTTTTAAGTCTTGAACCACTGTAGCCATGTCATCAAATTTAGCTTTAAACTCATCGCTACGTGTATTAATACGACTGCTAAGTTGCGTCACAATTTCAATCCTTTTGAAGCTGGAAGAGTGAGGCGGCTAACCGCCCTTATGCTTTGCTATAAACCCGTGATATCGAGCATAAGCATTACTTTGATTCGTTAAATAGCTCACGGCCAATTAGCATACGGCGAATTTCAGAGGTACCCGCACCGATTTCATACAGCTTGGCATCACGCAATAAGCGACCAGTGGCGTATTCATTGACATAACCGTTACCGCCAAGAAGCTGAATGGCATCTAGGGCCATCTTGGTGGCAAGTTCTGCAGAATAAAGGATTGCACCTGCTGCATCTTTACGGGTGGTTTCGCCGCGATCACAAGATTTCGCGACGTTGTAGATATAAGATTTGGCAGCGTTCATGCCGGTGTACATATCGGCAAGCTTGCCCTGTACTAGCTGGAATTGACCAATCGATTTACCAAATTGCTCACGCTCGTGAATATAAGGCACGACGATATCCATACAGGCTGTCATGATCCCAAGCGGGCCACCAGACAGCACCACGCGTTCGTAATCAAGTCCGCTCATCAAGACTTTAACGCCGTTGTTGAGGCCACCAAGAATGTTCTCTTCTGGTACTTCACAATCTTCAAATACCAATTCACAGGTGTTTGAGCCGCGCATACCGAGTTTGTCTAGCTTCTGCGCCGTGCTAAAGCCTTTAGAGCCGCGCTCAACAATAAATGCCGTAATGCCGTGGGCACCTTTATCGAGATCGGTTTTGGCATAGATAACATAGGTATGAGCATCAGGACCGTTGGTGATCCACATTTTGTTGCCGTTGAGTATGTATCTGTCACCCTCTTTGCGGGCGTGTAGTTTCATTGATACAACATCAGATCCCGCATTGGGCTCACTCATCGCAAGGGCGCCAATGTGTTCACCTGTGATGAGCTTGGGTAAGTACTTGGCTTTTTGTTCGCTATTACCGTTGCGGTTAATTTGGTTAACACATAGGTTGGAGTGCGCGCCGTAGCTAAGACCAATAGATGCTGAAGCGCGCGAGATCTCCTCCATAGCGACCACGTGGGCCAAGTAGCCCATTTCAGCTCCCCCATACTCTTCAGATACCGTCACGCCGAGCAGCCCCATATCGCCAAGTACAGGCCAAAGCTCATTAGGAAAAGCGTTATCGAGATCTGTTTTGGCGGCGATTGGTGCGATTTCGTTGGCTGCGAAGCTTTGCACTGCGTCGCGCAGCATATCGACTTCTTCACCGAGGCCAAAATTTAGAGATGAGTAGAGTTGAGTCATGTGCTTGTGTCCTGTCAAATGTTGTTTAGTCAAGTTCACTGATCTATGCCGTGATACTTGGAAATTTTAATATAATTATTGGGTTACTCTATTAATGGCAATTGCAGATAATGTCATTGCAAAATAAAAGCCCATTACTGGGCGTTGTGTTCGAGTGCATCGCGGCATTGTTGTTCAGCCGAATTAAGCTCCATCAGTACGACTTTGATGTCGTCCATCTGTTGTTGAAGTGAAACCTTTTTATCTTCAACGAGCTCTAGCATGGTATGTAGCTGACTACTGCTATTCTTGTCGGCATCGTACAGTTCAAATAAACGTCTGGTTTCAGCCAATGAAAAGCCTAACCGTTTACCGCGTAAGATAAGCTTCAATCTCACTCTATCTTTAAGGCTGTAGATCCGTGTTTGACCACGGCGCTTTGGTTTTAAAAGACCTTGGTCTTCATAAAAACGAATACTACGAGTCGTGATATCAAACTCTTTAGAGAGATCACTGATTGAGTATGTCGTTTGTGGGAGCTGCTTCTCTACCATCAAATAACACCATAATTGTTTACATTAATTGCACGATATATGAAGTTTACGTAAAGGTAAAGTTTACACCTGTTAGATACCCTTGTTTTAATGTCAATCGGGGTTGCCACTAGGTTAAATTTACCGCTATAGGGCTTATAGCTTTACGCGTGGAGTTGTATATTTATTCCTTTTAAACAGTGAGTTGTGTCATTCTCGTGGTTTTTGTTAGCAGTGTTTTTGCGTATTTCACCTACTCATTCTAAGGTCTAATGGGGATTTTGTAATCGTCAGAGCATAATGCGGTTAAGTAATAAATGGACGAAAAACGCTCGCTAGCGATGCAATATGTTACCGAGATCTAGCAAACTGGAGTCAGTATTGTGAAAGATAAGAATAAGCAATTACATGCTAAATCAATTAACCAACCAGAGATATTTTGGGCAGAAGCTGCCAGCCAAATCGATTGGTTTTCCCCTTGGGATAGCGTACTAGATGACAGTGAGGCGCCATTTTACCACTGGTTTAAAGGCGGCAAACTCAACACTTGTTATAACGCAGTAGATAGACATGTTGCAGCGGGTCGAGGTTCACAAATTGCGCTGCAATATGTGAGCCCTGTAACTGACACTGAATATGGGATCTCTTATAGAGAGTTACAGGCGCAAGTGAGTCGACTCGCAGGTTACATGGACTCTATTGGTGTGAAAAAGGGCGACCGAGTGGTGATTTATATGCCAATGGTGCCAGAAACGGCATTTGCTATGCTAGCCTGCGCACGTATTGGCGCAATTCATTCAGTAGTGTTTGGTGGCTTTGCGGCTAATGAACTTGCGACCCGTATTAATGATGCTAAACCAAAACTAATTCTTTCAGCATCTTGCGGTATTGAGCCATCAGGGGTTATCCCATATAAACCGCTACTCGATGCAGCGTTAGATCAAGCCAGCCATAAAGTCGACCATTGCTTGATATTAAACCGAGGTCAGCTTGAAGCCGAGTTGAAACCTGATCGAGATATTGATTGGCAGGCAGCGGTGGCTGCAGCGCCTAATATCGATTGCCAACCCTTAGACGCTACCGACCCGCTTTATATTTTGTATACATCAGGCACCACAGGCCAACCAAAAGGCGTGGTACGCGACAACGGCGGCCATGCGGTGGCACTTGCTTGGTCGATGAAGCACATCTATGACATTAATGCAGGTGATGCTTTTTGGGCCGCATCGGATGTCGGCTGGGTTGTTGGTCACTCCTATATTGTCTATGGTCCATTATTAGTCGGGGCGACAAGTATCTTGTATGAAGGTAAACCCATTGGTACGCCGGACCCTGGTGCATTTTGGCGAACGATTGCTAAATACAAGGTGAAAAGCTTCTTTACAGCTCCGACAGCGATTAGGGCGATTAAACGTGATGACCCCAATGGTGACTATTTACAGGGCATAGACTTAAGTTGCTTGAGAAATGTGTTCTTAGCGGGCGAGCGCTGCGACCCAGATACCTTGCACTGGACTGAAGACAAGCTTAAAAAGCCTGTGATTGACCATTGGTGGCAAACGGAAACTGGCTGGCCTGTAGCGGCAAACTTGATGGGATATGCGCCTGTCGAGGTCAAGGCGGGCTCTCCTGCATTAGCGGTGCCCGGTTATCAAATTGATGTGGTTGATGTGATGGGCGATGAGGTCGAGGCGAATGAATCCGGTAATGTGGTGATTAAACTGCCGCTGCCACCGGGAACGTTAACGACCTTGTGGCAAAACGAGCAGCGTTATAAAGACAGTTATCTGTCAATGTACCCCGGTTATTACTTAACGGGAGATGCGGGCTATAAAGATAAAGAGGGCTACTTATATATAATGAGCCGCATCGACGACATTATTAATGTGGCTGGGCATCGACTGTCAACGGGGCGCTTTGAAGAGGTTCTGTGCCAGCATGATGCTGTTGCTGAAGCGGCGGTGATAGGGGTTAAAGATCCCTTAAAAGGCCAAGTGCCGTTAGGACTAGTGGTACTTAAAAAAGGTGTAACGCTTAATGATGATGACTTAAATCACCAGCTCATGAGTTTAGTGCGTCAAGAGATAGGGCCTGTGGCCTCGTTTAGGCTAGTGAGTGCGGTGCAAAAACTGCCTAAAACCCGTAGCGGTAAAATTTTGCGTGGCACCATGCGTAATATTGCCGATAATCAAAGTTACAATGTACCGGCGACCATAGAAGATCCTGCAACCTTAGATATCGTTCGTAACACCCTGACACGTATGGGCTATGCCGATGCGCATGTATAAAGAAGGTTCTAGGAAAAGCAAGTCCTAGCAGCGAGGAAAGCGAAGACAAAGCTATTGAGCCGCTATCGCTGGATCTTGTGTAGGTCGGCATTTATGCCGTCAGGGGAATGATGCTTGCTGATGGGTCTTATACTGATAGGCATTAACCTGCAAATGCAGAAAAAAGCTGAAACTTAGGTTTCAGTTTTTTTCGTTTTTGAACTAAATTCATTGTTCACGATTAATGTATAAATGTTAACGCATTTGGCTTTATCTGGTAATTAAGTTACCAAAGTCTGTATAATCGCCAACAAAATTAAACCTGTCATCTCAATAAGCAATGGGTGCGATTGTTGCTTATACAAAATAATAGATGGGTAATCCTCTGTGACCTACGGAATTAATCGACATGAATAACCAAAATCAGCTCTATGATATCGGTGTGATTGGCTTAGGGGTAATGGGTAAGAACCTTGCGCTCAATATAGCGGATAATCAATATCGCGTCGCAGTATTTGACCTTGATAATATCAAGGTGCAAGACACTGTTAAGCAAGAAGAACTCGAACGTAAACAATACCTCAAGCAGATAACTGAACCCCGTATCGAAGCCTGTAACAATCTTTCTGAAATGTTATCTAAATTAGATAAGCCGCGTGTACTCGTTTTGTCTGTTCCTGCGGGTGCTCCGGTCGATGGTGTGTGCCAGTCATTAATTGAAGCTGGTATTGAGGCCGATGATATCGTTATCGATACGGGCAATAGCCTTTGGACCGATACGGTTGAGCGCGAGCAGCGTTACGCTAATGATTTTCAATTTTTTAGCTGCGCGGTTTCTGGCGGTGAAGTCGGTGCACGTTTTGGTCCATCATTGATGCCAAGCGGCAGTTTAACTGCCTGGAAGAGAATAGAGCCAATTTGGCAAGCCATCGCCGCCAAAGTCGATGCTAAAACAGGTTTACCTATCGAACGCTTTGAGCCGGGCAACCCGGTCAAAGAAGGCGAACCTTGTACTACTTATATTGGGCCTGCGGGTTCTGGTCATTACGTCAAAATGGTGCATAACGGCATTGAATATGCTGATATGCAGCTCATTTGCGAAGCATATCAATTACTGAATCAAGGTTTAGGATTAAGCCCAAGTGAAGTAGCGGATGTGTTTGAGCGCTGGGATCAAGGCAGTTTAAATAGCTACTTAATGCAGATCAGCGCCGATGTGCTCAAACAAGCAGACCCATTAACCGGCGCGCCACTGGTTGATTTGATTTTAGATAAGGCTGGCCAAAAAGGCACGGGTCTTTGGACTGCGGTCAGCAGTTTACAAATTGGCTGCCCAGCTCCCACTATTGCTGAAGCGGTTTATGCCCGTGCAGTCAGTACTCAAAAAGCGCAAAGGCAGCAACTTAGCCAAGTATTATCAGGGCCAAGCGAAGTGCTTTTAGCCACGATTAACCGCGGTGAAAAGCAGACATTTATCGACCAGCTTGAAAATGCGCTCTATTGTGCAAAAGTGTCTTGTTACGCCCAAGGTTTTCAGTTGATGGCGATGCAGGCTAAAGAGCAAGCTTGGCAGTTAGATTTTGCTGAAATTGCAAAAATTTGGCGAGCGGGCTGTATTATCCGTGCCACCTTCTTGCAGTCGATCACTCAGGCCTATCAGCATGATAGTGAGCTTGAGAACCTGTTAATGGCCGAGACGTTTGCAACCGCGCTGTCAGAAAAACAAAATGATTGGCGCTTGGCTGTATCGACGGCAGTGATGAGTGGTATTCCTGCGCCATGTATCAGCTCGGCGCTTGCTTATTACGACAGCTACCGTAGTGAAACTTTACCGGCGAGTTTACTGCAAGGGCAGCGAGATTATTTTGGTGCTCACACTTTTGAACGAACAGACAAGCCAGCGGGTGAGAAATACCACTTAAACTGGAGCGGCGATCGCAGCTTGCATAAGGTGTAACCGCTTCTGTGTCGCTGAAACTAAAAAGCCTATCAATCGATAGGCTTTTTAGTTTCTAGCTGTGGCGATAACGCTTTAAGCTAAGCCATCCAAATATCGGCCAGAAGACCGAGACTGAATAATGCGCTGAAAATCATAGTGAGCTTAGCAGTGCGCCCAAGTAATGGATTTAACGCAGCGCCAGTGACGTCATTAAAGTCACGCGTTAAGGTTCTTGCCATAATAAATGCCAGTCCAGCTAACAGTACGGGTAAACCTGGCAGCGCTCCCATAAAGAAGCCTGCAATAATGATCGCAAATGGCAGATACAAGAAGCTTTGGTAGAAGATGCGAGATTGTTCTAGACCCATACGAACCGCGAGGGTCTTTTTACCTGCTTTGAGATCAGTTTCCATATCGCGAGTATTATTCACTAGCATAATCGCTGCATTTAGAAAGCCGATGGCACTGCCAAGTAGCCATGCGCTGGTTGCCGTTTCACCGGCTTGCAGAAAGTAACTGCCGACAACTGCAACAAGGCCGAAAAATACAAATGCGGCAACTTCACCTAAACCATGGGAAGCCAGTGGGTAGGGGCCGCCGCTATAGCCAAGGGCGCCAAGTATCGCAGCTGCCGCTAAGAAAGCAATCGGTAGACCGCCATGGTAGATAAGCACAGAGCCAACAAGTAACGCCAGTACCAAACATAAGGTCATCGCATTGCGCACAGCCTTTGGGCTTAACATGCCACTTTGGGTGACACGAACTGGGCCCACACGTTCTTCAGTATCGACGCCACTTTTAAAGTCAAAATAGTCATTAGCCAAGTTGACAGCAATTTGTAATAGCAGAGCACAGAGCATTGAAATAACAGCAATGAAAAAGCTGAATTGCTCAAGTTGCAATGCGAGTACGTTACCAACCAGCAGTGGTCCAATCGCCGCAGGCAAGGTGCGAGGGCGGATGGCAAGTATCCAAGGATTCATGGTTATATTTACTTACAGAGGTTTACGTCAAAGAAAGTTGACATAAAGGTAAAAAAAGTTGGCATAGCATAGCAAATTTAACAAGTTGTAAAAAGTGGATTTTATGAGCCTAAAAGTGGTCAGCTTAACAAATTGCTCAGCATTATCCTTTTTCAGTTTGGAGGATTGAATAATTTTGAACTAGCGCACATCTGTTAGGCAGGAGTGTATGCAATATTATATCCCTAGAGTGAACTCAAGAATTATCGCTTTAATCCTCGCTGTAGAGATGATACTGCTGTCTTAGCAGTCAACGACTACATTTGTAATGAACAAATTTGTTTAGAGGTCGAAAACTATGCGTTTTGAGGGACAAGTCGCGATAGTGACAGGCGCGGCATCAGGCTTAGGAAGAGCCTATGCGATAGCCCTAGCTGAGCGAGGAGCACGAGTCGTTTTGGTTGATAACGAAACGAGTCAAACAAGGGATGTTAGCTCCAGCGAGATGTTAAACTTGGAGCCTGATTCGGGGCTTAAAATCTGTGGCGAAGCCATTACAGCCCTAGGTGGAGAGTTTAAATCGTTTATATTGGATGTGACTCGTACCGACGACATAGACACAATGCTTAATGATGTGGTGCAAAGCTGGGGTCGAGTCGATATTTTAATTAATAATGCCGGTATACATCAACCTTGTGCTTTTGAGCAGATGAGTCAGTCTAACTGGAAGCACCAGCTCGATGTCGATCTTAACGGTACCTTCTACATGACTAAAGCCGTTTGGCCTCTGATGAAGCGCCAAAGTTATGGCCGTGTGGTCATGAGTAGTGCCAGTGCTGTATATGGTGATATGTATGAAACCAGTTTCAGCGCGAGCAAAATGGCGGTGATGGGTTTGGTTAATAGCCTTCACCTAGAGGGCGCAGAGCACGGTATCGCAGTCAATAGTATTATTCCCCATGCGGTCACATCAATGACAGCGGCTCACCTAGCGCCCACAGTAAAGCCCCTATTTTCAAAAACTACAGTTACAGCAACCATGTTGTACTTGTGTAGCTCTAAGTGTCCATCTGGTCAGCACTTGTTGGCTGCTGCGGGCGGCATTAGCCATGCAGCACTGGTTGAGTTTTCTCCGAGCCGTTTTAATGCCGAAGAATGCACCCCTGAGGTGATCACTGAGCGCTGGTCTGATATTTATATGGCACAACCGGTAGCAGCCCATCGAAGTGGAGAAGCCCAAGTGCTTGCTTGGGCAAAGGCTGCGGCTAATCAGCGTCATATTCAATTAAAGTAATCTAAAAAGCTCAAGCTATCGTATGAGCATACTAAGACTTGAACCCTCTTTGGTTAATGGCATGAATGATGCGGTATTTTACGTATGCATCTTGTGTTATTCATCTGGTTGCCAATTAGCCGACGTTTAGCTGAGCGACTGCATAAAGCTGGCTAGGTTAGGGGATCTTGAGTTAAGCTTATGGCCATAATTAGCTGAGTGTTTAGGTTGAAATGAGCCAAGTATTAGATGATCTATTAGCATTACTTTCTTTAGAGAAGATTGAAGAAGGGTTGTTTCGTGGACAAAGCCAAGATTTAGGTTTTGGACATGTCTTTGGTGGGCAAGTTATGGGACAAGCCTTAAGCGCCGCGAAACAGACTGTGTGTTCAGATCGTAAGGTGCATTCTTTACATTCTTATTTTTTGCGTGCCGGTGATGAAAAGCTCCCCATCGTTTATGATGTCGAAATCATGCGTGATGGTGGCAGTTTTAGCGCACGCAGAGTCAAAGCTATTCAAAAAGGTCGGCCAATCTTTTACATGACATGTTCGTTTCAAACTCATGAAGAGGGCTATGAACATCAAGCGATAATGCCAGATGTTGCAGGCCCTGAAGGCTTGCTTAACCAACAAGAATTAGCGATGACGCTGCGCGATAAAGTGCCCTCGAGAGTGCTTGAAAAGTTTATGGCGGACACTCCGATTGAGATGCGCTTAGTTAACCCAAGTGACCCGATTGCGCCTAAAGCATCTGAACCTATTCGTCATGTGTGGATCCGTGCAAACGGCACCGTACCTGATAATTTCTGTGTCCACGATTATCTGCTCGCTTATGCATCAGACTTTAATTTCTTAGTGACCGCAGCCCAGCCACATGGGGTCTCATTTTTGACGCCTGGTATGCGCATGGCGACCATAGATCACGCTATGTGGTTCCACCGCCCATTTGATTTAAGTCAGTGGTTGCTCTATAGCATTGACAGCCCTAATGCCAGTGGTGGTAGAGGCTTTGTAAGAGGCCAATTTTTTAATCAGCAAGGTGAGTTGGTGGCGTCAGCCACACAAGAAGGCCTTATCCGTATGACAAAGAAAGCCTAAGCATAATTTGAGTAACATAGGATGAGTAACATGATGTCATTAATGAAGAAGAGTCTCGTACTGCTGTGTATGTTGGTATTAACCGCGTGCGTGACCGTTCAAGAAAAGCCGCCAGTGGTCGTCAATGGCGCTGCAGGTTATCTTGAAAAGTTAGCCTTACCGCAAGGTAGTTCGATTACGATTGCGATTATAGACCTAGATACACCTGGTGTTATTGTGGCGCAAAAGAGCTTTGATATTGTCAGAGCACCTGTACCATTTAAGTTTTTACTGCCAGCAGATACCATCGACGACAGTATTCATTATGGCGTAGTTGCGATGATCCAATATCAGGGGAAGGTAATTTTCCAAACTTACGATCGTTACCCTGTGATTAACAATAATAAGTACACCACCGAGGTGTTGATGAAAGCGGTGCCAGCCCCATAAATCAACCTCACAGAAAAAGGAGCTAAGGCTCCTTTTTTATTGCCTAAAATAGGCTGATGCGGTTAATAATACCAATTGACCCAAATGAGGGGGAAGCACTGAAATGACAGTTATTAAGCCTTTGTTGAGAAAAACTTTTGACCATTAAAATAGACGTTGAAACGCAAATAAAGCTCTGGTTACTTGAAGATGAATACCGGCTCAATGCTTTGCTAATTGCCGAGCAGCTTAAGCTAAACGATTGGATGCTAGCGGCAGGTTTTGTCCGAAATTTGGTGTGGGACAAATTACATAGCTTACACAGCCCGCTCAATGATATCGACCTGATTTATTTTGATCCCAGTGACTTATCCGTTGATAAGGATACTGCAATTGAAGCTGAGCTAAGCCGAATCGCGCCTATGTACCCATGGTCAGTTAAAAACCAAGCGAGAATGCACCTGCGTAACCAGCATAAAGGATATACATCAAGCCTTGATGCCATGAGCTATTGGCCTGAAAAGCAAACGGCTGTTGGGGTGAGCTGCCAATTAACATCAAATCCGTTATCATTATTAGTATCAACATCAATATCCGCAGCAAAATCAACAGCATCAACATATTCATTAGGGCAAGCAGAAATAAGTTTACATAGCCCGTTTGAACCTGAGTACCTGTTTGATCTGTCGTTGCAACACAACCCTAAAGCAAAGCGTGCTTTGTTTGAACAACGAGTGAAAAATAAGCGGTGGTTGCAAACCTACCCAAAGCTGCGAGATAATGGTTAGTGGTGAACTTATGAGCATTCAATATTTGTTTTGTTGATATATTGTCTGACACATTAGGGCATAGCTAGGGGCGATGTTGGTATCGCTTGCTGGTGTTTGCGTGTTAGTCATTGCCGTTGTTCTAAATTTTTCTTGCTGTAAATGGTGGCTTAACCGATGGAACCTTACCTTGATGCGATTAAAGAGATTAAAGCGTTAGCGACCGCAGAGGAGATCCATCGGGTTGATGATATATCGATATATCTTGAGCGGTTTACTGACCTTGATTTAATTGCCTCCGGTATCTACGCCGAGGTGTACGAAGTGCCTGGAGAGCCAGACAAAGTCGTCAAACTGTGCAACAGTAAGATTGATGGCTACTACCTGTTTGCTCGCTGGTGTATGCGCCCAGAAAATCAAGATAATCCCCATGTTCCCACCATCCATCGTGAAGATACCGTTGAATTAAGCAGTGGCCGCGTAGTGCGCTTTTATGTGCTTGAGCGACTAGAAGACATCACCGATGATGGTACAGAGCCTACCCGTCCCAGCCATTTTCACGATGATGACTTTGGCAAGCTTTGGGGCACCTTGCGCACAATGACATTGCCATTTGCCGATCCACAGAAGCCTTTTACCGATGAGGTCCAAAGCGTCGATGAGTTTGTTGAGCAGATCCAAGAGCCACGTTCGCATTTCTATATGAATTCCGCAGAGCGCAAGCCTGTGGTGATTGAAGATAACATCATTGACGAATATGAAGAGCTACTGAAAACCTTGTTTGAGGTGCTAAGCTTTATTGATGACCATGGGGTAATGGACTTGCATGGAGGCAACTACATGCTACGAGGTGACACCATTGTGATTACCGATCCCATTTCTCACAAATATGCGAGTTGATAGAGATTAATGAGTGATTGAATTAATAACAAAAAAGGGCTGATTATAAAGCCCTTTTTTATGTCGAATAGGTATTACTTTGACTTTAAAATCTCTGTCTTTAAAATCTCTGACGTTAAAATCGGCCAACGTAAGCTTTACCAATTAAACTTTCATCTTTGTTGATTAAGTACTTATTTATAGATGCTAGCATGTCAAGTTTGTCATCTTTAAATATGCCTTTTATTGGTAATAAATTAGATGCATGAGTACCATCAATATTTAGGTCTGGTAACTCAATATGTTCCAGCAACATCTTCATCTCTTCTAGTACTTCATAAGGATCGAGCAAATTGAACTCACCTTTGGCAACTTGCCTACATAAAGCAGTGCCCTCAATGGCAACAGTGGTTAATGTGCCCAGCAGATAAGGTTTCATCTGATTGATTAATTTCGCAGTTTCCTTTATGTGAGTCTGCGATATGTCACCACGGCCTCCGATACCAATCATTACCATTGCGACAAGTTTGATGCCTGAAGCAACAATATTACGGCCTGCGACAAGCATCTCTTCAGCGCTAACGCCCTTACGAATCGTACTGAGTACTTCATCTGAACCGGATTCAACTCCTAAATAGGTCATAGTGAGTCCAGCTTGCCTTAATTGTGTTAACTCTTCTTGAGTCTTACTCAGTGTACTTTGTGGGCCAGCATAAGTACTGACATGGCTTAAGTTTGGAAATGCAGCGTACAGCTCTGCCAGTATGTCTAATAGCATGTTGGTGGGCAGTGAAATTGCATCACCATCACTTAGGAATACTTTTTCTATCTTGTTAATATTGGCGCCAAAAGCACGTTTTGCCATCTGAATATCTTCTATCAGTTCATCGATAGACCTTGCTCGGTAGCGCACGTCTTTGTACATAGAGCAATAGGTGCATTTATTGTAGGAACAGCCAATCGTGCATTGCAGTATGTAAGCGTCCGCCTCTAATGGTGGACGATAAATATTACCTTCGTATCTCACTTTTACCTTTACTTAACCGGTTTACGGTCATCCAATTATTTAATAACGTTTTTTAGCAATTCAAAATTTAGATAATATGGCAGCCATAGGTTTGTTTATCGCTGCCCATACAGATGAGCTTCTAGCCGCTGAACTACTTGGCAAGCTCTGCAGCCGTATCGACAAAGATCCCTTGAATATCTTTTGCTTCGCGGTCTGTTTGTCCACCATGTTTGATAAATGCATCTATGATGGCTTGTGTTTTATTCTCTTTTGCGCGCTCTAGAAAATAGCGTAGCTCTAGCTCGGCGCCAGCATCTTCATCTATTATCGATGCCGCGATGATCTCTTTGTACATCACAATATTACGAATTTCTAATTGGCTAATAACACCAAGCAGCTGGGCTAAGAAGCCATCTATTTCGGCCTTGGGAACGTACTGAGTAATGATATTTAACGCTTCAGCTTGTTGAGCGGTGAAGTCATTACCTAGTAATAAGGCCTGCAGTGCTTTGTTTTTACCCATTCTGCGAGCATACTGCACCGCGCCTTGGCCACCCGTTGGGATATTCACATGGATTTCAGGTTGAGCAAATACAGCATTTTCTGTCGCATAAGCCAAATCACAGGCCATCACAAATTCGTCTCCACCGCCACGAGCGACGCCATCCACCACAGCAACTGAAAGCTGCTTCATGGCTTTAATGTTGGTGATCATGTGATTAAACTCAATCGATGCAGCTTGCCCTGCGGGCGTACCGTTGATCACATGCAAGTCCAAGTGAGCTAAAAAGAACAGTGGATGGAGTGACTTAAACACCACTATTTTGGTATCACGATCATATTTTAACGATAAAACAAAGGCGTTAACTTCATTGATCAAATCACTGGTGATTACATTCGATGGTGGATTATTGATGCTAACCGTTGCTATGCCTTCGCTGTGGCTAATTGCTAACTTGCTCATAATGTCTTCCTCATGGATTTAGTGGCTCAGTTTGTTTAAGCCGTTAAAGTGTAGCTACTATAAGGTTGTTATAAGCTAAGAAAAATGCGTAAACTGGCACCTTATTGGTGCCAAAAATGCAACAAAGAGGCTGTATGGATTTTCCAAGTCGATTATTACTACTGCTTGAAGTCGCTGAACTGGGCTCATTTAGTAAGGTGGCAGAACAAAGAAATGTCGATAGATCTGTTATCTCGAAACAAATCAGCCGGCTAGAGCATGAACTTGGCGTACATTTGCTAAATCGCACCACACGATCGCTCTCTTTAACCGCAGTGGGTCATGAGATGGTGGCCCAAGCAAAATCATTGCGCATGCTGTTAAATGACTCCCATCGATTGGCACAGTATTATCATTCTGAACCCAAAGGCGTATTACGGATCACGAGTTCGACTCTGTTTGGTCGACAACATGTACAGCAAGCAGTGTTGGTTTTTCAGCAACAATATCCAGATGTTGATATTGAACTGCGTTTAGAAGATAGACTCATCGATATGGTTGCAGAGGGGTTTGATATTGGCTTTCGTATCGGCAAACCAAAAGACTCAAACCTTATTACCAGAAAGATTGCACGAAACCGATTATTGATTGTGGCGGCTCCTGAGTTCATCAAAAAACACGGCGAAATAAAGACGCTTGAACAACTAGAAGCTTTACCCGCTGCAGTTTACGCAGCGCCTGGGCTGCTGATTGATAAGTTCTCCTATCTTGATGCCAACAACGAAACTAAGCAGCTGCAATTGAATGTGGTTTATAAAGTTAACGATGTTGAAATGATCACCAAAACGGCTGTCGCGGGCAATATGCTGGCAGTTGTTACTGCGCAGATGATTGAGAACGAAATTCTAGAGCAGAAGCTTGTTCCTATTATGACTGAGCTACATTTAAATGATCTCGGTACGTTTTATGCCGTGTATCCGCACCGAGACGCCCCAATTAAAACTAAATTATTTATTAACACGCTCAAAGCTATCATTGGAGAAGAGGTGCCAATATGGGAACAGAAAATCCCCAATTTCGATAAAATGTATGGGCATTGAGCAAGCTGATAACCCCCCCCATCTTTAGCTCTGCTGTAGCAAGTTTGCTGTCTTTGGATGAGTTTTACGCACTGAGTGACTCATCAAGTTGTCGTGCTATTTGATTGTAGAAGCCGAAGTCGCGATTGAAAATCTGGCTTGGCTTTTGTTACTTAAGTCTTTGTATTGGTTTTGTATTGATTTGCTGTATTGGCTTTTTGTGTTTTATATTTTTGGGGGAGGGGCGTTTTTAGTATGCCGCCAAACCCTTTACCATTGCTATCGTTACTCACAATGGTAAAGGGCTCTGGGTTATTGTTGCGTTATTTGGGCGTTAATTTGGTAATTGTCTTGGTGTTAATGCGGTGTCAGCTGAGCGTCATCGCTTATATTGCTTTGCTGCTCATCAAGTCCCTCATGGAGTTTATGATTACTCGCGATGTACGTGTACATAACGGGCAGAACAAACAGTGTGAACAGTGTCCCTACTGCAAGTCCAGCAACGATCACTAAACCAATATTGTAACGCGAAGCAGCGCCCGCTCCGCTAGCAAACAATAATGGAATTAACCCTGCAATCATGGCAGAGGTAGTCATAAGGATCGGGCGAAGTCTCACTGTGGCTGCTTCAATGATGGCATCATGTTTTGATGCGCCTTTAAATATTTGCTCCTCTTTGGCCACCTCACACATCAAAATGCCATGTTTGGTTATTAGTCCAACTAAGGTAATTAATCCAACTTGTGAATAGATATTGAGTGAGGTTTCACCCGATATATGTGTCCACCCAAGGGCGATTAACGCACCACTAATAGCAAGTGGCACAGTGAACATGATCACTAATGGGTCGCGTACACTTTCAAATTGACTGGCTAAAACCAAAAAGATGATGGCAAGAGCAAGGGCGAAAGTGACATACAAAGAGCTACCTTCTTCGACGAATTGGCGTGCTTCCCCCATAAAGGTGTACGTAAAGCCCGGAGGTAAATCTGTTTTTGCCAATTGGTCGAAATAGGCAATGGCATCGCCCATTGCGACATTCGGTGCAGGTACCGCCTCAATTGAGATTGAGTTCATTTGATTGAAATGAGGTAACGATTTTGCGTTGCCATTGACGCTATAACTGACAAGGCTTGATAGCGGGATGGCAGAACCATTTTGTGCGGTGACATAAAACTGGTCAATTAACTTAGGATTAGCCCTATAGACACGCTCCACTTGGGGAATGACCTCATAGGAGCGACCATCAATATTCACCCTGTTAATATAGCCACCACCCATCATGGTACCGAGTGTTGAGCCTATCTCCTGCATGGTCACGCCGTAGGCACCAGCAGCCTCGCGATCAATTTTGAGTTCTACCAAGCCCGAATCATATTTTAGATTCAAATCCGTATAGACAAGAAGTGGACTCTTTTTGGCTTTCTCTAATAGCTTATTACCAATGCTGTATAGGGTTTCAAAGCTGGCAGGGCTAGTGATAACGAATTGAATAGGCAATCCTCCTGAGGCGCCAGGAAGAGAGGGCATTTGGTATGCTGTAGCGGTAATCCCAGGGATTTTTTTGGCTTCTTTATTAACGTTTGCGGAGATCTCTTTTTGGCTTAATTTTCTATCACTCCAAGGGACAAGCGGCGCGATGGCTAGCCCTTGACTCGTTGTAGGAACGCCAACTAATGCTAATGATGCCTCTACTTGTGGCTGCTTGGAGATAATTTGAGTAATTAGCTCCATATTAGCCTGGATATAGTCATTATTAGAGGTTGATGGGGTGGTTCCTATCACGACCACAACGCCTTGATCCTCATCTGGAGCAAGCTGAGAAGGTATGAAGTTAAATATTATAGGTAAGGATATAAGCACTATGATTGCAAAGAAGACGATTGCCCCCTTATGATCAAGCACCGCAATCAGCGTCTTGTGATAGCGCTTGGTTAAGCCACCGAGCACTCGTTCAACGGTTTCTTCAAACTTTCCTGGTTGGGTGTGTGGTTTGAGCATCTTTGAGCACATCATTGGCGATAGAGTCAGAGCAACAAAGCCAGAAATGACCACAGCACCTGCGAGTGTGAGAGCGAACTCTTTAAATAATGAACCCGTGACGCCACCCATCAATGCAATCGGCGCATAGACGGCTGCTAAAGTGATGGTCATGGATATAACGGGCACAGCGATTTCTCGAGTCGCAACCAACGCCGCCTCTAAAGGTTTTGCCCCCATTTTGATATGCCGATCTACATTTTCCACCACCACAATAGCATCATCAACCACTAAGCCTATCGCTAATACCATGGCGAGTAATGTCATGAGGTTAATAGAAAAGCCAAATACTTGCATTACAGCCATCACGCCAATTAAAGACAGTGGAATAGTGATAATCGGAATGATGACCGCACGGAAGGAGCCAAGAAAAAGCAAGATCACGATAATAACAATTACAGCGGCTTCAGCGATGGTTTTTACAACTTCATCAATCGAATCTGTAATAGCCAGCGTAGAGTCATAGATTAGCGTCGATTGAATGGTAGTCGGGAGATTTTTTTCAATCAAAGTAAACTGGGTTCGTATTCCTGCGGCAACATCAAGTGGATTGGCTGTCGGAGTCGCATTAATACCAATAATCACGGCTTCTCGACCGTTAGCGAGCGCACGAGTGCTGTCACTGCTTTTTCCAAGGCTGATGTCTGCCACATCTTGTAGCTGAACAATTTGGCCATTATCACTTTTAATGACTAATTTTTTGAGCCCGTCAACGGTGTCGACCTGACTATCAATTGTGCCATTTAAAATAGTGAAACTACTATTAAACTGACCGACTGCTGATTGATAGTTATTTTGTTGTAAAACACTGATTAAATCGGCGGTGGTAAGGTTATATTGACCCAGTTTTATCGGGTTAGGCCATATGCGGAGTGCGAATGGTGTGCCCCCCATCATCTGAATATTAGAGACACCATTAACGGTTGATAGTTGAGGGTTTACAACTCTTTCAAGGTAATCGACGATTTGACTGGAGTCGAGTTCTTTACTGAAAAAAGAGATATACATGATAGAGGTTGTCGCCCCGGTAGAGGAGGTGACTGAAGGATTATAGGCCTCTTTCGGCAGTTGGTTCGTTACCGAGTTGATTTGAGACAATACATTTGCCAATGCCTCTTCAGGGTTTGTATTAAGCCTCATATTTAGGGTGATAGTCGAAGTGCCAAGTTGGCTTGATGAGGTCATAAAGTCAAGATTATCCACTTGGGATAAGGCTTGCTCTAAAGGCTGAGTGATAAAGCCCTCAATTAATTCGGCATCGGCGCCAGGATATGGCGTCGTTACTGTAATGACCGTGTTGGTCATCTCTGGATATTGTCTGACCTGCAGATCTTTTATCGCATTGAGGCCAAGAATAAAGAGTAGAATGCTCAGAGAAGCAGCCATGACGGGGCGATGAATAAAAGTGTCGGTGAAATTCATATGTCGCTCCTACAGCTTCGGCATTTTATCTGGAAGCGAAATTGGGTTCGGTGTTACGCTGACTTTAGTATTATTACCCAGATTGAGAATACCGGTTGTCACAACGTCTTGATCAAACTTCAAGGCGCCTTTAACTAATGCGTAGTTACCGTCTCTTTGTAATATTTCAACCGTTACCTGCTTAACCCGCGTGTCATCACCTTGCTTTTCTATTACAAAAACTGAGTTACCATATAAAGCAAACACTATGGCTGTCTGTGGTAATACAAATTGCTGCTCGAGGTCACTTAAGCCAACATTGACTTCCGCGAACATACCGCCTCGTAATGTTTGATCATCATTTGGCAGTTCAGCCTGAATCATCACTAAGCCGGTTTTATCATTAATAACAGGTTCGATAGCGTTAATTTTTCCTGAAAATATCCGCTCTGGATAGGAGTCAACGGTTAACGTAATAGGCTGACCGACACTCAGTTTACCTATTTGAGATTGAGGAACACTGAAGCGAACGCGCATGACTGATAAGTCTTCTAGACGAACAATGTTGGTGCCTGCAGAAAGGAATTGTCCGAGGTTGATATTTCTAATTCCCAGTACGCCATCAAAGGGGGCTTTAATTTGACGAAGCTCAATATTTGCTTGAAGGCTTTCTATGTTAGCTTGCAGTGCTTCATATTTAGCTTGAGCTGTCTGTAAACTTTGTTCTGATATCGACTTATCTCGGTAGAGTTTTAGTTGCCTGTTGTAATCGTCCCTTACTGAGGGGAGTTGAACCTCTTGCTCCTTTAGCTGTGCAGCTTGCACTGACGAATTGATGTTGACCAGGGTTGTATTGGCCTTGGCTTTATCACCATTTTCAAAATTAATTGCAGTAACAAGCCCTGCCACTTCATTAGAGATATTGACCCCTTGGTTGGGTTCAATAAAACCAATTGCTTTAATGTTTTGTGACCAAGTCGTTGGAGTTAGTTTTTCAATGGTCACGGGATAAACGGGTTCGGGCAGATTGGCGAGTTTTGTTTCGATTTTTTTATTAACAAAAAGATTAAAGCCGATGACGCTGCCAAAGGCGAGTATGGCAACGGTTACAGCCCCTATTACCCATTTGTTCATATCCTATCTCCAATTGTTGTAAGGTGTTTTTTCTTAACAGTAAATATAGCGACTCCACTAAACATAGGATTAATTAATAAGACCAGCAAGAATATAAGTCTGATTTAAGTAGGTCTGACACTAATGGTGTTACTACCCTAAGGTCTTGCTTTGCATAGAAAGTTATTGGCACGGCATCTATTAGGGGAAGTTGGGGTATGCTGCAGATCGCCCTAGGTTGTCAATATTTTGTACATTCTGCTCCCCATTAGCGCCTTACATCTATTGCTTAGTATCTATTCCTCAGTTATCAGCACAGGCTCACGTGAATTTAATTTCTGGAAAAATAAATCTTAGGTGTACTCATCTGTTTTACCGATAACGATTCTGAATGTGATTGGGTCCGTTGCTTGCGAGCGTTGAGAAACTTATCGCTGGCAGGTTGATTTATTGTTGCATTGACTTTTTATTGCGTTAGCTCGTTAAGTGAGCTTAGTTGGCTTTTGTCACAAAATTCAACGCTATGGTATGCGGCAGCGCCTCGCAAGCGTGATCAAGATCGCCTTTATGTATCTCTAAGTGAGTATTCGATGCTTGTATTGATTTAGATCAAATTTAAAGAGGTGTTAATCAGGCAGGATGCACACAAATGTAAGGATATTGATAATAAAAACAGCGCTAAGTGTTGTATTAATGGAGTAGTATGATGAACAAGAAAATCGTTTCTAGCTTAATCGCCACAGCCCTTCTCACTACCGGTTTCGCCTCTTCTGTATCAGCTCACCAAGCTGGTGATATTATCGTTCGTGCTGGTGTTGCCGTTGTTGCGCCAAATGAATCTAGCCCTGTTGTTGCAGATGTCGCAGAATTTAGTGTGAGTGATAATACACAGCTTGGTTTGAACTTTGGTTATATGATCACTGATAACATTGGTATTGAGTTACTTGCTGCGACGCCATTTAGTCATGATATTTCACTGGGTTCGTTAGGTAAGATCGCTGAGACTAAACATTTACCACCAACTTTAGTTGTTCAATATTACTTCGGTGATGCACAATCTAAACTACGTCCATATATTGGTGCGGGTGTTAACTTCACTAATTTCTATGACAATGAGTTCACTCAAGAAGCTAAAGATTTAGGTTTGTCAGAATTGAGCTTGTCAAACTCTTGGGGGGCGGCTGCCCAAGTAGGTTTAGACTATCAAATCAATGATAGCTGGCTAATTAATGCCTCTGTTTGGTACGCACAGATCAGTACCGACGTTAAGTTTAATTTAGGGGATGCTCCTCAAAAAGTCGAAACAGATATCGACCCATGGGTTTACATGGTTAGCGTCGGTTACACTTTCTAATATTAGTGTCTAGAATTGTCATAAGTGACAAATCCAACCGATAAAAAAGGAGCCAGTAGGCTCCTTTTTTATACTTTGTATTTTTTATACTGCTCTTAAGTAAAATCGCCTAAGTGCATTAACATCAGTGCATTAACATCAGTGCATTAACATCAGTGCAGTCACATAAGCGTATTACTTAGATTCTTTCTTAGCTGCGCGCTCAGCTTTTTTCTGCTCTTTGGTTTTCCAGTGGCGAGTATTGTAGACAAACTCAGGTAAACCTTTAGTCAACCATGCCACTAGGCGCCAGCGTTTGGTGACGTAGGCTTTGCGCTTGCCTGCTTTCATCGCTTTAATCACTTGATTAGCTACAACTGGCAGTGGCGACAACCACAGACGATTTTGCTGCATGGCCGCTTTATCTAACATGCCTAATTGGATATCGGTAATCGTGATAGGCAGCTTTAAACGCTGGGCATGCATGCTTAGGCCTTCAAAGTAGTTTTGTGCATAAGCTTTCGATGCGTGATAGGCGACACTCGGACCCCCTCTTAGACCCGCTATCGAGTTAATTGCCGCAAGTTGACCATAGCCTTGATCGCGAAATAGCCTAAAGGCAGTATTGCAAATGGCTGAAAAGCCTTGCACATTAACTG
Organism: Shewanella sp. 125m-1; assembly: GCF_052977065.1. Classification (NCBI taxonomy): domain Bacteria; kingdom Pseudomonadati; phylum Pseudomonadota; class Gammaproteobacteria; order Alteromonadales; family Shewanellaceae; genus Shewanella; species Shewanella sp. 125m-1. The sequence continues at coordinate 33,615 of NZ_JBRILT010000007.1, read as the reverse complement.
TGATGATATCTTGCTCTGGTTGCCATGGTAGCTCAGGATCGTAATGGGTTAACCCTGTATTAACCAGAACAAGATGAGCGCCGCCTAGAGAATGCCAAACAGCATTAATGGTACTGATCACGGCTTCTGGATCATCAATTTTCAATGGAAAAACCTGCGCCTTAGTGGGCAAGGATTGGCTAAACTCGGTAAGAGATTGTGGATCTTGTGCTAACAGGGCCAGTTCAACGCCTTCATCTGCAAGTTGTTTTGCAATTTCACGGCTGAGTAATGAGCTAGCGCCCACAATTATTGCAGTTGCTTGTGTCATATGGGTATTCGACTTCGAATAGGTAACTTATCATAGAAAGATAAGTGTATTAGAACAAGATTAATTGTCAGTTGCTGTGACAAGGATTGTGAGAATACCTATTCTTTAACAGCTGTTATCGATAGGTAGCTAATAGACTTTTCTATTTAACTGATATAATTTCAAGTACGGACATATAGACTTCTAGAAGTCTTAATGTATTATGAGGAGTATAAATATGGAACGGTGGTTTAAGCCTTTATTACCTTTAGTGGTAGCTGCAAGTATGTTGACCGGTTGTGCAACATCTAATGCAGTGGTGGAGATCCAAGGTGAAGTTTGGTACAAGGAGCGCATGATACTCCCTGAAGATGCCGTCATCACTGTACAAGTTCAGGATGTGTCTTTAATGGATGCGCCTGCTGTAGTAATTGCAGAGTTTGAGCGTAATGATGTCAGCACACCAACACCTTTTCAGTTTTTAATTAATAGAGATCAATTTGAAGACGGCCATACCTATACGATTGGGGCGCGCATTAGTCTTGATGACAAGTTGATGTTTATCAATACACAAGCTTATCGAATTGATTTGGACTCAAGTGAGCCAATGTCAGTTTTAGTGCAGAAGGTGGCACGTTAAATTAATTGACCACGAGTTAATTTAAACGGCGCGTCTCATTCTGATAGGTCATTCGAATTAGAAAAGAGGCGCGCTATGCCGGTTAAAATCCCCGATGATCTGCCCGCGGCAGAGATCTTGGAATCTGAGAATATCTTCGTTATGTCTGAAACTCGGGCAGCGAATCAAGATATTCGTCCAATGAAGGTGTTAATTTTGAATTTAATGCCGAATAAAATCGAGACCGAAACGCAGCTGTTACGTCTTTTAGGGAATACTCCGCTACAAGTTGATGTGGATCTACTCAGAATTCACGATAAAGAGTCCAAACATACCTCAATCGATCACATGAATAATTTTTATCGAGACTTTGAGCATGTGCGCCAGAAAAACTACGATGGTTTAATCATTACTGGTGCGCCACTTGGGCAGGTTGAGTTTGAAGACGTGTCATACTGGGATCATATTCGTGAGATTATTGACTGGTCGCAGCAGCATGTTACCTCGGTTCTTTTCTTATGTTGGGCAGCGCATGCTGCACTGTTTCATCTATTTGACTTAAACCGATCATTGCTTAAAACAAAGCGCTCAGGTGTCTATAACCATCGCCGCACTACAGAGCATTACCCTTTACTACGTGGTTTTGATGATGAGTTCTTTGCACCACATTCTCGTTTTGCTGAGATGGACATTAACAAGCTACGTGCGCATCCAGAACTTGAGGTATTGACTGAATCTGATGAGGCTGGTGCCTATATGGTACTCAGTAAGAATAATCGCAACCTATTTGTAATGGGCCATCCTGAGTATCAAAAGTCGACCTTAAAAGATGAGTACCAGCGCGATCTCGCTCAGGGGTTAATGCCTGACTTACCGCAAAACTACTTTAAAAATAATGATCCTGAGCAAGAACCTATCGCACGCTGGCACAGTCACGGTAGTCTGTTGGTGAGTAATTGGCTCAACTATTATGTGTATCAGCTTACCCCTTATAACCTCGATGATATGACCGAAATTACCCCCTGGGAGTCTTAATTGTTAGGGGGTTAACTCGCTAATGCAAAATGCCGATGTTCTTTATTGAATATCGGCATTTTGGTATAAGGCGGTTTTACTTAGCGTGTAAGTTTAATTGTCATCAGCAACCAAAACGCAGTGTGCATCAAGTGAGCGACAAACGGTAAAAACGCCATCTAAGACTAATTGTGTGCTTGGTTGCGGATCCACATCAGAGGTGATCAGAAGTTGAGATAAGTCAGGCGCTATGCTTGAGACCTTTAAACTTGCGTTTAAATCTCCCTTGGTAATTTCGATAGCGTGATTTTTTATAGAGCTCGATGCTATGGCCAGCAAGGGGTTAGCTTGAATGGTTTTTAGTGCGACTTGATAGATTTGCTCTGGTGTCGCTTTTATATTCACAGTGGCCACTTCATGCTTCGAACTTTTATAATAAGTTACCGCTCCTATGGTTACCGCCCCAACAGCAACACAGCCGCTCAGCATTATATTGGTCAATAGCACTAACAATATCGATATATTTTTCATAAGCATCCTTTGGTTATTTGTTCATCATGTTTCGCATTGCAATCGATAGAGCATCAACATGCTATGTGCAGTGAAACGTGTAACTGATTGGTATAACTATTTGCTGTATTAATAATAAAAGGCTAGTGCACCTCAAGCTGATCACAAGTAACAAAACGCAGAGTCTGTATTCCCCCGCTAGTGTAAATTCTATGTGACAACTCAGTCCTATACTTTGGTAGATGTTTGACCAAACAACCCTTGCTTTACGTTCGCGTAAACGTCACAGTGTTAAATATTGAGCAGAAGTGCACTTTATATTAACTAGGCAATAACCTCGCGGCGGTCAACACGAAACTTTGCAGCAACCTACATTTTGCACGGTTTTGGACCGCTTCTATTAAAGGTTAACTAGCGTATTACCGGAGTAATTATGAGTTCAGTTAAGTTAGATCAAGATATCGTTATCGTTGCAGCAAAGCGTACCCCAATGGGCGGATTCCAAGGTGCACTATCCAGTGTTACATCACCAAAGCTCGCCGCAACAGCTATCAAGGGCTTGATGCAACAAAGCGGTCTAGCTGGTGGACTGGTTGATGAAGTATTGATGGGCTGCGTACTACCTGCGGGTTTAGGTCAAGCGCCAGCACGCCAAGCAACCTTAGGCGCTGAGCTACCACTATCGGTTGGCGCAACGACAGTCAACAAGGTGTGTGGATCCGGCATGAAAACCGTCATGTTAGCCCATGATTTAATTAAAGCTGGCAGCGCAAATGTGGTTATTGCTGGCGGTATGGAAAGCATGAGCCAAGCGCCATACCTGTTAGATAACGCGCGCGGTGGCATGCGTATGGGACATGGTAAGGTGCTGGATCATATGTTCCTTGACGGTCTTGAAGATGCATATACCGGTGGGGCAATGGGCACATTTGCGCAAAACACCGCAGACGATTTTAAGCTAACCCGTGAACAGATGGACAGCTTTGCACTGAGCTCACTGGAAAAAGCCAATAGCGCTATTAATTCAGGTGCCTTTATCGATGAAATCACGCCGGTAACCGTAGCAAACCGCCGCGGCGATATCGTGGTAGATACCGATGAGCAGCCGGGTAACGCTCGCCCAGACAAAATCCCAACACTGCGCCCAGCTTTTGCCAAAGACGGCACTATTACCGCCGCGAACTCTAGCTCCATTTCAGATGGCGCAGCCGCATTGATGTTGATGACCCGCGCACAAGCTAATGAGTTAGGTCTTGATGTGATGGCAACTATTAAGGGGCACACCACTCACGCACAACAACCATCAATGTTTACTACCGCTCCTGTTGGCGCGATGAACAAGCTGCTCGATAAAGTGAGCTGGGCTCAAGAGGACGTGGATCTGTATGAGATCAACGAAGCCTTTGCCATGGTCACCATGTTAGCCATTTCTGAGCTTGGGCTCGACGGCAATAAAGTCAATGTTAATGGCGGCGCTTGTGCGCTAGGCCACCCTATTGGTTGCTCGGGTGCGCGTGTACTGGTGACTTTGATTTATGCCCTTAAAGCGCGAGGCTTAAAACGCGGAGTAGCATCACTGTGTATTGGTGGCGGCGAGGCAACAGCGATGGCAATTGAGCTTTAAAGGCTCGGTTGTAGCAAATAAAAGATAAACGACAGTATTCAACAAGACCGAACCCGTTTAAAGCCAAAATGCTAATAAGCAAGGTACTAATAGCAAGTGAACCGATGTGTTTACTCGCAATACCAGAATAATAAATTGGCCGAGCGGGTTCATCATTTTGCAAATGTCAGCAAATGACATTGCCAAAGTAGGAAGCGATATGACAACTCAAGTGAAACATTACATCAACGGCGAATGGGTATTAGGCCAAGGTGATAAGCAGATAGCCGTGACCAATCCTGCCAATAATGAAACCATCGCAGTGGTAAATGCAGCGAACCATACCGAAGTGTTAAGTGCGGTAGCCAGTGCTAAAGCCGCTTTTCAAAGCTGGAAAGAGGTGCCTGTTTCAGAGCGTGCTCGTGTGATGCTCAAGTATCAGCACCTTTTAAAACAACATCACGACGAAATTGCCACTATCTTAGCCCAAGAAACCGGAAAAACATTTGATGATGCCAAAGGTGATGTATGGCGTGGCATCGAAGTGGCTGAGCATGCCTGCAATATTGCCTCTATGATGATGGGCGAAACCGTTGAAAACGTGGCACGTTCAATCGACACTTACAGCTATACCCAGCCACTGGGTGTTTGCGCGGGTATTACCCCATTTAACTTCCCAGCGATGATCCCACTGTGGATGTTCCCGTTAGCCATCGCTTGCGGTAACACGTTTATCTTAAAGCCATCAGAGCAAGATCCAATGACGCCGCAGCGTCTTATCGAGCTATTTGAAGAGGCGGGTGCACCAAAAGGCGTAGTGCAGCTGGTTCACGGCGATAAAACGGCTGTGGATATTTTACTTTCTCACCCAGATATTAAAGCCATCTCATTTGTGGGTTCGGTGAATGTGGGTCAATACATTTACAAAACCGGTACTGATAACTTAAAGCGTGTCCAAGCCTTTGCCGGGGCTAAAAATCACTGCGTGATTATGCCTGATGCCAATAAACAACAAGTGATTAATAACTTAGTGGGCGCATCTGTTGGCGCGGCCGGTCAACGTTGTATGGCGCTTTCAGTTGCTGTGTTTGTTGGCGCAGCAAAAGAGTGGATCCCTGAGTTAAAAGAGGCGATAGCTAAAGTCAAACCAGGTCTTTGGGATGATAAAGATGCCGCTTATGGTCCGGTAATTAGCCCTGCCGCGAAGCAGCGCGTAGTGAGCCTGATTGCACAAGGTATTGAGGAGGGCGCCGATTGCTTACTCGATGGTAGCGATTTTACCGTTGAAGGTTATGAGTCGGGTAACTGGGTTGGCCCAACCCTATTCGATAAAGTCACGACTGATATGAGCATCTATAAAGAAGAGATCTTTGGCCCAGTGCTGTGCTGCATGAATGCCCAAACCTTAGAAGAAGCGATAGCGATAGTGAACGACAGCCCATACGGCAATGGTACCTCCATCTTTACCGCCAGTGGCGCAGCTGCACGTAAATACCAGCACGAGATTGAAGTGGGTCAGGTGGGTATTAACGTCCCCATTCCAGTGCCATTGCCTTTTTTCTCGTTCACTGGTTGGAAAGGCAGTTTCTATGGCGATCAGCACGCATACGGTAAGCAAGCGGTACGTTTCTATACTGAGACCAAGACCATCACTGCGCGTTGGTTTGAATCAGATATTGCGGTGGCATCGGCGCCAAACATGACGATTGAGCTTAAGTAACACGCGTTATTGCCACCCATGAGCTTTTGACTTATGGCGGGGGCAATGTTCGTTAACGGCTACTTTTTTGAGTCAGCGGTTAACGGATAAGCGCAGGCTGTAGCGAGTAAAAAAGCTAATACAAGAGCTATCACAACAAATAACGAATAGAGGTCTGCAGCGGTAGCGACTCGAAAGGAGCGCCGTTAGTAAAGATCCAAAGCCTTTGCTTGATGGTGCAGACCTAGAACCTAGAACCTAGAACCTAGAACCTAGAACCTAGAACCTAGAACCTAGAGCAGGGCAATCGACAGGACAACAGGAGTACCCCGATGGATTTTAATCTCAATGAAGACCAACGCCAATTTGCCGATTTAGCCCAGCAGTTTGCTAAAGAGGAGCTTGCTCCCTTTGCCGCCAAATGGGATGAAGAGCATCACTTTCCCAAAGATGTGATTCAAAAAGCGGGCGAGCTAGGCTTTTGCTCACTGTATTCGCCAGAATCTGAAGGCGGAATGGGACTATCACGCTTAGATTCATCGATTATTTTTGAGCAACTATCCATGGGCTGCACCGCAACTACAGCCATGCTAACCATCCACAATATGGCCACTTGGATGGTCACCAGCTTTGGTACAGCAGTATTACGTCAAGAGTGGTCTGAGTCACTCACTACAGGTGAAAAGCTAGCATCATATTGCTTAACTGAGCCAGGGGCGGGCAGTGATGCTGCTGCATTGCAAACTAAAGCGGTACGTGAGGGCGATGAGTACGTCATTTCAGGCTCTAAAGTGTTTATCTCTGGCGCGGGAGCCACTGAGCTATTAGTGGTGATGTGCCGCACCGGAGAGGCGGGCCCTAAAGGCATTTCAGCGATTGCGGTTCCAGCCGATGCTGCCGGAGTTATTTACGGTAAAGCGGAAGATAAGATGGGCTGGAACGCCCAGCCAACCCGTGAAATCACCTTTGAAAACGTACGGGTGCCAGTTGCTTATTTACTCGGTGAAGAAGGTCAAGGCTTTACCTTTGCCATGAAGGGACTTGATGGGGGCCGCATCAATATTGCCACCTGCTCAATTGGTACCGCCCAAGCCGCACTTGAACGTGCGACTCAATATATGAATGAGCGTAAGCAGTTTGGTAAGCCGTTAGCGGCGTTTCAGGCATTGCAATTTAAGCTCGCCGATATGGCGACTGAGCTGGTAGCTGCGCGCCAACTTGTGCGCTTAGCTGCATTTAAGTTAGATGAGCAAGATCCAGAAGCCACAGCGTATTGCGCCATGGCAAAACGCTTTGCCACCGATATCGGTTTTCAGGTGTGTGACGCTGCGCTGCAAATTCATGGTGGCTATGGTTACATTCGAGAATACCCATTAGAGCGCTATGTGCGAGATGTGCGAGTGCATCAAATTTTAGAGGGAACTAACGAAATCATGCGCTTAATTATTTCGCGCCGTTTGTTAGATGAAAACGCAGGCGCCATTCTATAAGCCATCTTATAAGCGCACAGTATTAGCGGCATCGTTTAAACGAGCTAGCCGCCTAACTTGATTTCAGTTTTGTATAGGGAGTTACCATGTCTCAGGAACATCAGGATTTAGAGCAACAGTCTTTATTAATCGAGCGTATCGTCGGTCACACAGCGGTGATCAGCATGAACAATCCGCCAGCCAATACCTGGACGGCAGCGAGCTTACAAGAGCTAAAATACAAAGTATTAGCGCTTAACGAAAACAAAGATGTTTATGCTTTGGTGATCACGGGCGAAGGGCAAAAGTTCTTCTCGGCAGGCGCAGACTTAAAGCTGTTTGCAGACGGCGATAAGCAAAATGCAGCCGATATGGCACGTTACTTTGGTGAAGCCTTTGAAACCTTAAGTGCGTTTCGAGGTGTATCAATTGCGGCCATTAACGGTTATGCCATGGGCGGCGGTTTAGAAGTGGCGCTTGCCTGCGATCTACGTATTTGTGAACAGCAAGCCCAGCTCGCGCTACCTGAAGCGACAGTCGGTTTACTTCCTTGTGCAGGTGGTACCCAAAATTTAACCGCGCTAGTGGGTGAGGGGTGGGCCAAGCGCATGATTTTATGTGGTGAGCGTATTACTGCCGCCAAAGCTGAGCAGATAGGCTTAGTTGAAGAAGTGGTTGAGCAAGGTAATGCCTTTAATGCCGCAATGGCACTTGCAGATAAAGTGGCAAATCAAAGCCCGAGCAGTATTAAGGCGTGTAAAACATTAATACAGGCTGGCCGCAGCATGCCAAGAATTGATGCGCTACCGTTAGAGCGCGACCTATTTGTTGAACTGTTTGATACGGCAGATCAGGGGGAAGGGGTAAATGCCTTTTTAAATAAGCGTAAAGCGAATTGGAAGAACGGCTAATGAGCGAGCTCAATATGCAGGCAAGTCATGAACAAGTGCTGTTTAGTACCTTAAATACCGATACGGGTAAGCAAGTTGGTGTGGCAACGCTCAACATCGAAAAAGCGCTTAATGCACTGAACCTAAACATGGTGCAGGCATTAACTGCGCAGCTCATCACATGGCAAAGTGACCCGAATATAGCTGCAGTTGTACTAGACGGTGCAGGTGAAAAAGCCTTTTGTGCTGGCGGCGATGTGCGCGCTATTTACCAGGCATCAATAACAACACCGGGCGAAGTGACTGAGGCGGCGACGGAGTTTTTTAAACAAGAGTATGAGCTTGATTATCTGCTGCATAGCTTTGGTAAGCCAGTATTGGTTTGGGGCGACGGCATTGTGATGGGCGGCGGTTTGGGGCTAATGATTGGCGCGAGTCATCGCATTGTCACTGAGCGTTCGCGCATTGCCATGCCAGAAGTCACTATTGGTCTATATCCTGATGTGGGTGGCAGTTACTTCTTAAACCGTATGCCGGGTAAAAGCGGCCTGTTTTTAGGGATGACCGCTTACAACATGAGCGGCGCAGACGCTTATTATGTAGGCATTGGTAATCACTATCTCAATAGCGATGATAAAAGCGCTCTGTTTGACCAATTAACGGTTTTACCTTGGGGCGATAACAATGATGCGAATCATCAAGCATTAACCGCAGTGCTTAATATTATGGGTACTGGCTGTAAAACGCCGCTAGCAAAGAGCGTGCTTGAGCAAAACCAGTCATTAATTGATGAGTTAATGTCGGGAAGTCTTGGTGAAATAGTAAGCAGAGTCTGCCAACTTGAGTCGAACATGCTTGAGGGCAATACGTTAGAGGGAAATGTGTTAGAGATAAACGTATTAGAGGCAAAGCCCTGGCTAGCAAAAGCGCTAAAAACCATGTTAGCGGGTAGCCCAATAAGTTTAAGTCTTGTGCATCTGCAATCAAAGCTGACTGAAGTACTGGGTAAAGAGTTGAGCTTAGCAGAGTGTTTTAAGTTTGAGCTTGGCTTAAGCGTTAATTGCTGTGCTAAGGCGGATTTTGCTGAGGGTGTGCGTGCTTTGCTTATCGACAAAGACCGCAATCCGCAGTGGCGCTTTGCTGATGTTGCGGCGCTCCCACAAGGCTATGCACAAGCTCTGCTGCAATCGCCTTGGGATGATGAAAACCATCCGCTTAAAGATTTACATTAGCCATTCGCTTAAAGATTAACATTAGCTAAGCGTTGCACGATAGCGCACATGAGTGCGCTTTCACGCAAGATAAATGAGCGGTGAGTGGTATTGGCCGCGACAGGGATTAAGATCCCAACACTCACAAACGTGAACCGGAGTGAATAATGAGTACAGTTGCATTTATTGGTTTAGGAAACATGGGCGGGCCAATGGCGGTCAACCTAATAAAAGCGGGTTTTACCGTTAAAGTATTTGATTTGGTACCAGCGGCAATGCAGGCATTATGCAATCAAGGCGCACTGATGGCAACGAGTGCCTGCGGCGCTGCGGCTGGCGCGGATATTGTTGTGACTATGCTACCTGCGGGTAAGCATGTGCGTAGTCTGTATGTGACGAATGAGTCAAGCCAGGATGCAAACGATGATACCAAAAAAGGTTTAATTGATGTGGTTGCTCCAGGAACCTTACTTATCGATTGCTCAACCATTGATGCAGACAGTGCCCGCTTTGTGGCTAAGCATGCTGCAAGCAAAGGCTTAGCCTTTATCGATGCGCCTGTATCGGGAGGCACAGCGGGCGCAGCGGCGGGAACATTAACCTTTATTTGTGGCGGCAGCGATAAGGCTTTTGAACAGGCACAAGGCGTATTAAACGCGATGGGCGCTAATATCTTCCACGCAGGAGGTCCGGGTGCTGGGCAAGTGGCTAAAATATGTAATAATATGCTGCTTTCTGTCTTAATGGTTGCCACATCGGAGTCATTACAGATGGGAGTGGACCATGGTTTAGACCCCAAAGTACTTTCCGATATTATGAAAGTCAGTAGTGGCGGCAATTGGACGTTAGATAAATATAATCCGTGTCCAGATGTGATGGAGTCGGTGCCGTCATCTAACGGTTATCAAGGCGGCTTTATGGTTGACTTGATGGTGAAAGATTTAGGGCTGTCGCAAGAGGCGGCGCTGTTATCCAATTCAAGCACGCCAATGGGCGCATTAGCGCGAAGCCTCTATGTAAACCATGCGAAACAAGGTAATGGTAAACGAGATTTTTCGAGTATTTTTGAGCTGTTTGCTCAGTCTGAGCAGATAAAAAACAAAGGGTGATCCAATGGATTTAAAAGATAAGGTTGTTGTTATTACTGGTGGTGCAGGTGGACTAGGTTACGCCATGGCGGAGAATTTAGCGGCTGCAGGTGCCAAGCTAGCACTTATCGACGTTGACCAAGAAAAGTTGGAAAAAGCCTGTGCCAACATAGGTGCAACGACTGAAGTTCAAGGTTATGCCGTAGATATCACCGATGAAGAAGACGTATTTGCCACTTTCCAGTTTATTAAGGAAGACTTTGGTCAGGTAAACGTGCTCATTAACAACGCAGGTATTTTGCGTGATGGCCTTTTACTCAAAGCCAAAGAAGGCCAAGTGATTGATCGTATGTCATTCGATCAATTTCAGTCTGTCATCAACGTCAATCTAACAGGTTCATTTTTATGTGGCCGTGAAGCGGCAGCAGCCATGATAGAAACTAAGCAAGAAGGCGTGATTATTAATATCTCAAGTCTTGCTAAAGCGGGTAACGTAGGTCAGTCAAATTACGCGGCGTCAAAAGCAGGCGTTGCGGCAATGAGCGTAGGTTGGGCCAAAGAGCTGGCTCGCTACAATATTCGTAGCGCAGCGGTTGCACCGGGCGTAATTGAAACTGAAATGACTGCGGCAATGAAGCCTGAAGCGCTTGAGCGTTTAGAGAAGATGGTACCAGTAGGTCGTTTAGGTCAAGCAGAAGAGATCGCATCGACGGTACGCTTTATCATTGAAAATGATTATGTTAACGGCCGCGTATTTGAAATCGATGGTGGCATTCGCTTATAAGTTTGTGACTGGCACAGAGGTCCAATCAATGGTGGCAATTGCCCGGGCGTTTAGAGCAAGACTTAACAGTGCGTTTTATCATTGAAAATGTCTATGTACATGGCCAAGTAAACGGCCGCGTATTTGAAATCGCTGGCGGTATTCGTCTGTAAGTTTTAATTCATCGATAAAAACGGGCATTAGCCCGTTTTTTTATGCGCCATTAACAGAGTTTGAATAATGGTTTAGCTATAGGTCATAATAGCGCCAGAATAAAAGCAATATGGGAACAAAATGGATAAGCTTGAAAGGGCGACGAAATTAATGATGTTTGTTGTAGGCTGCGTCGGTCTGCTGGTGATCTATTTTGGCTTTTTTTATCTGTTATTTACCGGCAGAAGCACAGCGGCAACCCCTTGGTATATTCTGCTTTCGCCATGGGTGTGCATCTATTTTGGATTAAGTAAATCCAAGCAACTGGCTGCGATCCGCTGGTTTACCAAAAAATGGACTCGAAAGTAACGTACACCGAATGAGACTGTAAATGACCTCTAAACATGAATTTACCTCTCATCATTTGGCTATGTGTTAATAATTGGCTGCTAAGAGGCACAATGATAGCGTTTAAATTAGCGATACTCACCTTAGTCAGTTTTCTGCTACTAATGGGGTGTAATGAAGCGCCCAAGCAGGCTGATATTGCAGAAGTGCCAAGACAAGTTGAGGGTATTACCCTTGCCGACTTTGGGAGTTGGGAGTCTCCGGTTACACCGGAAGATGTCTATGATTTAGCCGATGACATTAGTGATGTTCGTGCCACGTCTCAAGGCATTTATTTTGTGCAGTCTAATGCCGATAATGCTGGCAAGAAGGGCGTTTATCGACTCGACCTTGATGGCTCTATCAATAAAGTGGTGTCGTCAAATTTCAATATTCGCAGCCGAGTGCATGAATATGGCGGCGCGCCTTTTGTGGCTATTGGTAATAGCCTATTTGCGACTAAATTTTCAGATCAAATCTTGTATCGAATAGCGCCGAATCAAGCGCCATTTGCATTAACACCTAATGGTACTCGTCACGCTGGTTGCATCTCTAACCCCAAAGCCTCTCGATTAATTTGTGTTCGTGAAGACCACCGTGGTCAAAATGGGCCGGTTAACAGTCTTGTGGGGATCAACTTGTCCTATGCCGATGAAGGTATGATCTTGAGCTCTGGCGCCGACTTTTATTCAAAGCCAGTTCTTTCACCGGATCAAACCCAGCTGGCTTGGGTGTCATGGAACCACCCTAATATGCCATGGGATAACACCGAGTTGTGGCTCGCGGATCTTGACTCAAAGGGCGTTATTGTTAATTCAAGGCAAATTGAGATGCCAAAAAAAGGCTCTATCTCTCAACCTTTGTTTAGCCCGACGGGCCAGCTTTACTTTGTTGCAGACTTTAATAACTGGTGGAATATCTATCGCTTAGATGCGCAACTTGAGCCTGAAATCGTGCTAGAAAAACAAGCTGAGTTTGCGGTTGCTGACTGGCAAATAGGGCAAAGTAGTTATGCGTTTGAAAACGAGCACAGCTTAATTGCCAGCTTTAGCCACGAAGGCTTGGCTCAGCTCATTCGTATCGATACCTTAAACGGTATTGTTGAGCCCATCGCGGTTGATTTTGCAGAAATATCCTACGTTACTCAGCATGAAAACCAAGTGCTATTTGTAGGGGAAAAAGAAACCCCTGAAAAGGGGATTTACAAGATCCAGGGCCGCGCGGCTGAGCTAGTGTATACACCGAGGCTAACCGTTATGGATCCTAACTATATTTCAAGAGCACAGAGCTTGAGCTTTACAACCGGTGATAATCAGACCGCCCATGGCTATCTGTATCTGCCTAAAAACCCCAACTTTCAAGGCCCCAAAGATCATGAACCGCCATTGGTCATGATGCTTCACCCTGGTCCTACAGCTAAAGCGAGCCGTGCATTTAGGCGAGATATCCAATATTGGACCAGCCGTGGCTTTGCGGTGTTTGATGTCAACTACCGAGGCAGCACGGGCTTTGGCCGAGATTACCGTAATAGCCTATATGGCAATTGGGGTAAATCTGATGTTAATGATGCCGTGAGAGCGGCAGGGTTTTTAGTTAATCGTGGCTCAGTTGATGGCCGGAAACTGGCCATTAGAGGTAACCGTGCTGGTGGCTTTACTGCGTTGTCAGCTGTGGCGTATTACAGCACCTTTGGTGCTGGCGTAAGTTACTCTGGGATCAGCGATATGGAAGAGTTTAAACGTCATGCGCATAAGTTTGAGTCTCGTTACCTAACTCGTTTGCTGGGCAATATGGATAACGTTAAACAGCGCTCAGCGATGTATAACCTTAAAGGGGTCAATGAGCCGTTACTGCTTATTCAGGGGGTGAATGACTCGCTTATTCCTGCAGAGCAGTCACAGATTATTTACCAAGCAGTGGAAAAGAAAGGGATCCCAGTTGCTTATCTTGAATTTAATGATGATGCGGCCAATAGAGTCTCGCCTCAAAGCAAGAAGCAAGCGTTAGAGGCTGAGTTATCATTTTATGGGCAGATATTTGGTTTTACCCCAGCGGGTAGCATCCCGCCTTTGGCCATTGATAATATCGACAATCTGCGACGAAGATAACGGGCGGCTTTGAAGGGGGAAACCTAATGAATGAGCCACTTTTGCGCTTTATCTAAGACCCTTTAATATGGCGCAGTTGGGCTGTTCTCCACCTTGGCAATCATGGATCAGCTGCGAGAGTTGCTCTCGTAAGATGTTGAGTTGGCTAATCCGTAACTCAATATCTTGCAAGTGATGTGAGGCAAGCTCTTTTACATCAGCCGCATTACGACTGGTGTTATTTTGCAGCTCAAGTAACGCTTTGCAATCTTCCAGTGCAAAGCCTAATGCTCGGCAGTGCTGGATAAATTGCAGCGCGTTAACGGCACTGTCGCTGTATTCTCGGTAGCCATTATCTCCCCTTTGACCCATGACTAAACCGATATCATGGTAGTAACGGATGCTCTTTACCGATAAACCTGTGAGTTTTGCTACTTCACCAATCTTCATTAATACTCAGCTCCTATAAGAAAATAAAAATTCGGTTTGACTCTCCCCTTATAGGAGACATTACGCTTAGTTTAATCAAGAAACAAATCGGGGAATATTCTCATGGCTAATATCAATCTGTACGTGCCTAAAATGAACTGCGCTAGTTGTGTCGCAAAGATTGAGTCCGCATTCGACAACGTTAATCAAGACCAGAGCGACGGCAATAACCATAGCTTATCGGCAAGGGTGAATTTAGCCGATAAATTAGTATTAGTGTCAGGTGAGATCTCAGCGAAACAAGCGATAGCAATCGTAAGCAGTGTGGGTTATGACAGTGAGCTTGTCATCGACGCCCAAAGCGGCGCTGCGCAAAAAGGTGAAGATGAGCGTAAAGAGTATCGCTTAAGAATGTTGCAGGCCGCCGTAGGTTTAGGGCTTGGTGTGCCATTAATGTTGTGGGGCTTACTCGGCGGCGAGATGATGGTCAACAGCGTTAATCAACAGTTAGCTTGGGGCATAGTGGGTATTATCACCTTGTTGGTGATGGCGCTAACAGGCAGGCATTTTTATCAAGGTATGTGGCGTGCCATTAAGGCTAAAAGCGCGAATATGGATACGCTTATCGCTTTAGGTACGAGCGCTGCTTGGATCTATTCGATGATGGTGGTAACTGCGCCGCAGTGGTTTCCTACCGATACCAGGCACGTTTATTTTGAAGCCAGTGTCATGATCTTAGGGTTAATTAATCTCGGTCACGCATTAGAGCTACGCGCTCGCGGTAAAACCAGCGAAGCGGTGCAGCGTTTATTAGGGCTACAGGCCACAACCGCAATACGAGTCAGTGACTCGGGTGATGAAGAGGTTGAAATTAATCAGCTAAACATAGGTGATCGTTTAAGACTGCGTCCGGGAGACCGAGTCGCACTCGATGGTGTAGTGATAAGCGGTGAGACATTTATTAATGAGTCGATGTTAACGGGTGAGCCAGTCCCTGTGCACAAGGCGCAGGCTGATACCATTAGTGCTGGGACGGTTAACGGTAACGGTAGCCTTATCTATCAGGTCACAGCTGTTGCTGAAGATACTAAGCTCTCAAAAATTATTGAATTAGTGCAGCAAGCGCAAGTATCTAAGATGCCCATTGGGCGCTTAACCGATAAAATATCAGCATACTTTGTGCCAGTGGTTGTCGTCATTGCGATAGCTAGCTCGGTTATCTGGTACCTAGTGGGCCCTGAGCCCGCGTTATCTCATGCGTTAGTTGTGTTAACCAGTGTATTGATTATTGCTTGCCCCTGTGCATTAGGCTTAGCCACACCGATGTCGATTATGGTCTCGGTAGGGCGCGCCGCGCAGATGGGCGTCTTAGTCAGAAATGGTGAAGCGTTGCAAACCGCCAGTAAGATCACAACAGTGGTGTTAGATAAAACAGGCACAGTGACTCAGGGCTCACCTGAGGTGACAGAGATGTTGCTATTGGATAACAGCGTCAATGAATTGAGCTTACTCGAACATGTGGCCAGCTTAGAGCAACATTCTGAGCACCCACTTGCCAGCGCGATAATTACCGAGGCAAAGCGGCAATCGATTACGCTCAATGAGCCAGACAGCTTTAGCAATGTGCAAGGAAAAGGGATTATTGGGGTTGTTGCTGGACGTCAATATGCCGTGGGTAATATGAGCCTAATGCAACAAGCAGGGTTAGATCCAGCTGACTTATCGGGCTATCAAAAACAGGTGTCAGAGCTTGCGAGTCAGGGGCAAACCCCCGTATTTGTAGCAATGGATAGTGTGCTGGTAGCCATAGTTTCAATCAGCGACCCGATAAAAGCCGATGCGGCGCAAGCGGTGACGGCAATGAAAAGGCTGGGGTTAAAGGTCGTGCTATTGACTGGGGATAACCCGCTAACAGCTCAAGCAGTTGCTGACAAAGTGGGTATTGATAGCGTATTTGCTCAGGTGCTTCCCGAGCAGAAACAGCAAAAGGTGCTCGAATTACAGCAAGCAGGTGAAGTAGTTGCTATGGTTGGTGATGGCATTAATGATGCGCCAGCGCTAATGAGCGCCGATGTCGGTATTGCAATGGGCAGTGGTACAGAAGTTGCCATCGAGAGTGCTGACTTTACGTTGTTATCAACACGACTCATGGTGATTAGTGACACTTTGGCACTGGCACGAGCAAGCATGACGAATATTAAGCAGAATTTGTTTGGCGCGTTTATTTATAACAGCTTAGGGATCCCCATTGCGGCAGGTGTGCTGTTCCCATTCACCGGGATTTTACTCAGCCCTGTGGTTGCTGGAGCTGCGATGGCATTATCGTCACTGACGGTGGTAACTAACGCTAATCGCTTACGCAAACAGAGATTAAAATGATGCCGTTGATAAAGTGTTGCTAAGCACTAATGATTAATGTGTTGTTGGCTTTCGCGACTGAGGTTTGCTCTATGTGTAAAGATAATAAGCAGATGCGTTTAAAAGTCGCTGCAACAGAGTATTGGTAGTTGATAAATTAGGCTAAAATGCTATAGTATCGCGCTTAATTTTACGGGTTCGATGCGCACTTGCGTCGGCCTTCGGCCAGTAGGTTGGATCTTGGAATTGCCATGATCTGGCATTACTGGCTTTTGTTTTATCTATGATGACGTTAATCATATAACCAAAAGCGGAATTGTCACTTTGATTACTACAGCTAATATCACAATATTGGCTACTCGCTAACGGATGTTTCTCTCTATAGTTTGCTCATTTTTGGCATAAGTGCGCTTTAGAGATTGAATGCAGCTATGATTAACTTTTGTCTATTAGGCCATGTAATTTCGTTGCAATATTAAGATATGTTATACAACTCTCATTTGTATGCTGCTCTCCTTTATGTACTATTCCATTTCTCGCAATTCGGAATTTATGAAGCTCGGATTGAAGTTCGTTACCCAGTTGCGTTTTTAAAGATTTAATTACGTCAAATACCGTGGGGGCGTCTTGCTTTCTTTTGTTATAGGTGACTCTCAAACTTTTATCTCGAACATAATCGAAAAGTCTCACTTCAACGGATAAAAACGCTTCTATAATGGCCGCATTATGATGCTTTTGAACAAACGAAAGTTCGTATGCTCGATTCATCGTTTGCATCCATGGATAGAAACAATCATTTATCAAGTAATGTGCGATTTCACCAGTGACTTGTTCTCTGTCGAAGTTCTCTATCTCATCATCTTGAAGATTGTGTGCTTGTAAAGAAATATACTGAGTTGGCTGTTGCCGCCAACCATCATCAAAAATACCGATAACTCTGACTTTTTCGGAGTCTTTTAAAATCTCTTTTGGCGTATATGTTTTATAAGAACCTACAATGTAAGGCTTTAATCCACTTATAAAGTCAGTCTCTTTTACCTCAGTATCTTTGCTTACGTATCTATAGACTTGAATAAAATGGTTTAAGGCTTCTATTGCTAACGTATCGGCTCCATTTAAACTGTCGGCTTCGAATGCAATCCTGACTGTTGTCAATGAATTACTATAGCTAAAGTTAGTAGCACCATTTTCAGTAGTCATTAATAGACTTACATCTATAGAGCCATCTTTTAGGTACTTATACTTACAAATTTGATTTTTTAATGTAGATATTGGCTTTTCAAAAAAATAAGCTGAATCACCCTTAATAATTGTGTTAGGTAGTGATGATGTATTCACGCTTTTTTGGTGTGATGAGATTCCTATGCAAAAGGTTTTTCCATTTAGAACAAAAAAACTTTCGCCGGGTTTCACTCTAATTTGTTTTGGATAAAAAATGTCATAAACAACGCAACCTTTCATTTGGAACTCTCATTAAAGTTTTATCATTGGGAGTCAAGATACCAAAAAAACAACTAAACTTCTGTGATAAACAACCAGTTGCTACAGGTGCTTTCATGCTGTGTCTGTTGCTTGTGTGCAATGGGAGATAAGTGTGTAAGAGTTGCTGATAGTGATACTTCCCATGTGACTATATTACTTTTTATCTTCCTCGATATCTTAGAGCGTTGGTTTCTGGCAAGCGTATTCGTGGTATCATATGCGCAATATTTTTAAGTAAGTGCTTTTTACGGGAATAAACCTTTGATACAAACAGCTAACATCACCATGCAGTTCGGCGCTAAGCCGCTGTTTGAAAACATCTCAATTAAGTTTGGCGGCGGAAACAGATACGGTCTGATCGGCGCTAACGGTTGTGGTAAATCAACCTTTATGAAGATCCTTGCTGGCGATTTAGAGCCAACAGGTGGTAACGTTTCATTAGACGTGAACGAACGTTTAGGTAAGCTAAGCCAGAACCAATTTGGTTACGAAGAGTTCAACGTAGTTGATACCGTAATCATGGGCCACGCAGAGCTTTGGAAAGTGAAGCAAGAACGTGACCGTATTTACTCACTACCAGAAATGACTGAAGAAGACGGCATTAAAGTCGCTGATTTAGAAATGGAGTTCGCTGAGATGGACGGTTATACCGCTGAATCTCGTGCTGGCGAACTACTTATGGGCGTGGGTATTGGTGTTGAACAGCATTTCGGACTAATGAGCGAAATCGCACCAGGCTTTAAGCTACGTGTACTTTTGGCTCAGGCATTGTTCTCAGATCCAGATGTACTGCTACTTGACGAACCAACCAACAACTTGGACATCGACACCATTCGCTGGTTGCAAGAGATGCTAAACCAACGTAACAGCACCATGATTATCATCTCGCACGATAGATATTTCTTGAACTCTGTTTGTACTCACATGGCTGACTTAGATTACGGTGATATACGCGTATTCCCAGGCAACTACGATGAATACATGATGGCAGCGCAGCAGTCTCGCGAGCGTTTGATGTCTGATAATGCTAAGAAGAAAGCGCAAATCGCTGAGCTTCAAGGCTTCGTTGCACGTTTCTCTGCTAACGCATCTAAAGCAAAGCAAGCTACATCACGTGCCAAGCTTATCGATAAGATCAAGCTTGATGAAATTAAGGCATCTAGCCGTGTAAACCCATTTATTCGTTTCGAACAAGAGAAGAAGTTGTTCCGTAACGCTCTAATTGTTGAAGACTTAACGAAAGGCTTCGATCACCCGCTATTTAAAGATCTTAATATCATTGCAGAAGTGGGCGAGCGTATTGCGATCTTGGGCGACAACGGTGTGGGTAAAACAACACTGTTACGTACTCTTGTACACGATATCCCACAAGATTCAGGTACTATCCAATGGTCTGAAAACTCGGCGATTGGTTACTACGCACAGGATCACGAGTCAGATTTTGCTAACGACATGACCTTGTTTGACTGGATGAGCCAATGGCGCAAACCAGAAGATGACGACCAGTCAGTACGTGGCTACCTAGGCCGTATGCTGTTTGGTTCAGACGACATCAAGAAGTCTGTAAAAGTGCTGTCTGGTGGTGAGAAGGGCCGTATGTTGTTTGGTAAGCTCATTATGCAAAAGCCAAACATCTTGCTACTTGATGAACCAACTAACCACATGGATATGGAATCAATCGAGTCATTGAACAACGCACTAGAAATGTACGAAGGTACACTAATGTTCGTCAGCCATGACCGCGCGTTTGTATCGTCACTAGCGAACCGTATTATTGAAATTACACCAAATGGCGTGAATGATTTCAAAGGTACTTATGATGAGTTCCTAGCGAGCAAAGGTATCGAAGGTTAAATTTATAGACCTTGTCTCTTTATTCAATAGAGAGGCCAATTGAGCACCTTATCGATAGCGCTTGTTAATCGCGTTATAAAAAAGCCCGAGCAATCGGGCTTTTTTGTGTCTGAAACATGTGCTTAGCCTACGTTTTGTCACTGTGACTAGATGTCTAATTTAGATGTCTAACTTAGATGCCTAACTTAGATGCCTAATTTAGACATTTACCAAAATGGTTTCGCTAACACTTACAATGTAGCGTCGACATAACTCTATTTTAAAGCACTCATCTCACCACGGAGCGCTGTGCTTTCACGAAGAACACGAAGATATAGCTAAAGATAAAGTTAACGATGAAGAGCTTAACTGACCTCGACTGTAGCTCTTCTTTGTGATCACCGTGTCCCAATAGCATCCGTGTTTAACGGCCCGTTCGCTACCCTAACTCTCGCTTATTAGCACATGGCTTTGCCATATTCGCCGTGCTGGATAGCTTTGGTCCAAAAATGAGTTTGTAACAACTGAGGCTGTGTGTGATCACCAAGCGATTATGTCGTACTTTAACTACCAACTGATTTTGTCGGTTTGCTAATTACCAAGGCAAAATGACGGATCTATTTTTATACATAACCGTTTAATCGTTTAATCGTTTTAATTACTATTCAGGGGTTATTAAGGTTGATCAAGCCATTACTATAATTTCTTGTCGTTCCCATTACTAAATTAGCCTTCATCGACCAGCTGCTAACGATACGAATGAGGAATGGCCATGCGCAGTATCATCCTCTCCTCATACTCCTCAGCGTATGATTCATACAATTGACCTTTATTTGTAAATAGCAGCTCAATAACTCGGTCTTGCCGTAGCGATGTTATGAGTTTTCATCTTGTTTTCCTACCGAGCATCTATTCACACTTCATATTGGATAATTTTCCTGCGTAGAACAATACTTGAAAGAACCTGTTACGTTTAGCTGTGTTGTTGTCGCTATGGAATAAAGGATTCGAGATGTTTGGGCTGATAACACCGATGTTAAGTTTAGCGTCGGACGCCCAATTTATTGAAGCCAATTTCCTGGTAAAACTTAATGACAGCCCTCAGCGTGCACTACATCACGGAGGTAGAGATGAAAAGCTTCAAGAATATATTATTTGTTAGTCAAGGATTACCGAGTGACAGTGACTCAATAGGGCAAGCTCTACGATTATCTCAAGCCAATAATGCACAGTTGAAAGGCTTGATTGTTTGCCCGCCACTCTCATCTAACTCACTCAATACCAATCACAATATTAATCAATATCAAGAGACTTATGAAAATGCCCTGCGGCAAACCGTCAATCAACAAATAGATAAAAGCAGACTGCTAAATCACATTGCAGAGCCTGATACTCCCTTACCTTTAGAGGTATTTAGTGGCGAAAAACCTGCGGTAAACATTATTAAACATATCCTGAAGCATAAGTATGATCTGTTGATTAAAGATGCCGAACCTTTGTCTGAAACTGGTGAAGGATTCAAGGCTATCGATATGACATTATTGCGAAAATGCCCATGCCCTGTTTGGCTTAATCGTTCAGTCCATCAACCGCTGGATAAACGACAAGTTGCCGTTGCGATAGATCCGATTAGTACAAGTCTTGAAGAAAACGCACTTTCACTCAGAATGTTGCAGTTAGCACGAGATATTGCTAACCGATGTGATTATCGATTACATGTTTTGTCTTGTTGGGAGTATCAACTCGAAAGTTACCTGAGAAACAGTCTGTGGATTAAAATTGATCAGGACGAACTTAACGCAGAGCTTGAAGCCTCAAAGGTGCGTCATCGTGAAGCATTAGATAGCCTCATTGAGCAATCTGGTATTGGCGGTGACATTATCATTCACCATCTGCAAGGTGCTGCTGATGTTCAAATTCCCGAGTTTGTAAACCAAAAGGATGTGGATATCTTAGTGATGGGAACTTTGGCAAGGACTGGTATTCCAGGCTTTGTTATCGGTAATACTGCGGAAAATATTTTGCAATCGATTACGTGCTCGTTAGTGGCATTAAAGCCTGAAGGTTTTGAGTCTCCTATCAGTTAATCGTTAATATTTAACAATTACGGGTGTTCAAGCAATTACCGGATGTTTTCGCATCCGGTAATGCTAGTTCTAGTTCTAGTGCAAACTTTATAGCTCAGCTTTTTAGGCGTGATTTGTAGCTGACTTCTGCGTTGAATGCTTTCCTAAGGGCATAACCACTCCACCATTTAGGTTCTTTGACGTTGTTTGCCCAAAATACGCTGAAGTAGAACATTCTCTTATACAGACTGCTATAAGGACTACAGCGAGCTAAGTAGTGACTATTGCTTTAGCATTTGGTATTTGGTCATCACATCTTGTGCAACAGCTTGACCCCATTGTTGACCTGCCATCATCGACTCTTGCATGATCTGAGGTTGTACTTTTATAAGTTTCTTTCCTGCTGGTGTGTCATAGAAAGCGTTAAGGGCTTGAACTTCCTCTTCAGTAAGATACTTTTGGTAAATCGGCACCGTCATTTTAATCAAATCGTCTGGATTAAACTCTGCCATGTAGTCGCTCCAAAATGCTTCAGGCGCATCGGGAACTAAGTTTTTTAGTGCAGGTAGCATCTGGTTCATGGCTTGTATGCCTAGCTCTCCTGCTCCGGTTTTATGCATTAGCTGCTTAACACTTTCTGCAGAAGCGGGTTCTGCATAAGCCTGACTAGAAAAGGTGATGAAGGCGAGAAGAGGAAGTATTGCGAGTTTCATATTGAGCATCCTGCTGTCAATTGAGTGTAAAGCTGAGTCATTATTTCAGTTAGCTACATTGATTAAAACTGACCAAGGTAAGCCCTAGAATGCAGCCATAAGTTATCAGATTTATTGCTGTTTTATGTAAGATGACAGCATAGAGCAGAGCGCTTTGCTGTGAAAGCTAAATTTGTGGGGTAGGGGCTGTGTGAAGCGCGGCATGTTCTAAAGCGAGAACTTAAGCACAGCACTTATACATAGCACTCATACATAGCACTGAATCAAGCAAAGTGCGGTGGAGTAGTTTGAATATAATAATGGCTGTAAAGATCAAGCAAGGCTGAAAGGTAATAAAACGCTTGTCCGCCTTGCGTGATAGCAACTTATAAAATACGTCGCCTAACCATCAATATTAGAAGTAGTAGCTAACACTGACGTTAAATAGTGAGTAGAAATCATCATCTTGATTTTCGATACCAAGACCTTGTTGACCGCCAATCCATACTGCATTCTTACCGTAGATATGATCGACAAAAATGTAGAAGTCAGATACTGCAATGCTCATACCAGTGGTATTGATCACTGAGTCATTTAGGCTAGCGTTAACATCAGTGTTTGGTGTCAAGTGGCTGTAATCGTTATAAAGCGTCACAGTGCCCCAGTCATAACCGATAGTCTTGGCAACGTTCGCAGCAAAGATTTGGCCTTTAGCTGCAACTTCATAAGCGCCGCCACCCATCTTCATTGCGTATAGACCATTCTTGTCTTCGTTATCGAATTGGTCATAGTCATAATCGACCATCTGTAGCTGTAGCTGGTAACCGCTGTACTGAGCATCTAAGTGGATAGCATAAGCTGTCGATGTACCGTGTCCGTCTTTACCTGTATTAACGTTATTGCGCATACCGTCATCATATAACTGACCATATTCTAAAGACGCACCAAGTTGTACAGTTAACTTATCAAAGTCTAAAACGTAGGACTGACGAATGTTGAATGTGTTGGTTTCTTCGTTGTTATAGGTGTTGTCACCTACAGAACCTGTAAACCCATCAGCAGCGTAACCACGGGTATCTGATGACGAGTATTCACTGTTCTTGAAGAAGGCAACTTCAGATGTCCAGTTACCTGTGTTATAGATAGCTTTAGCACCTAAATCGTAGTCATCTTCAAAGCCCATGTAGTAGTTGATACTTTCCCACCAGTTGTGTGAGATGAAGCTCTTATTACCAAATGGCTTGCTGATAACACCGCCCTGGAACTGCCAATCTTCAACACCATTGTACGCAGCATAAGCGTATTTAATGAAATGGTTGCTTGAAGAGTTTTTGAAAACGTACTTAGCACTTGCTGTCCAGTTTTCACTAATCTGACTATCGATATCAAGTTCTAATGCATCAAATGCGAATGTGCCGCCATTTGATTTAGAGGCTTCATTGCCATCATCAACGAAGTACTTAACCTTAACTGCACCACCTAAATCAACAGAAGGTTTGAATTCATCTGCCATTACAACCGTAGGTGCGCCAAGTAACGCACCAATTAAAATAGATAACTTTAGCTTTTTCACTTTTTTATTCTCATGTTCATAATCCGACATTGGACTAGGAGCATGAATCATATCCATAATTTGACTTTAGATTGTGACTGAATACGCAATCACAGCACCTACAGAGTTTGATTGATTAATAATGTGATGTTGATAGGATTTTTGAGGGGAACTTTTTAACCTTGTTAATGTCGTATCGTGAACGAAATCCTCTATGCGATCGAGTATGAGGTGTAAGGTTTTAGAT
Organism: Shewanella sp. 125m-1; assembly: GCF_052977065.1. Classification (NCBI taxonomy): domain Bacteria; kingdom Pseudomonadati; phylum Pseudomonadota; class Gammaproteobacteria; order Alteromonadales; family Shewanellaceae; genus Shewanella; species Shewanella sp. 125m-1. The sequence goes on along the minus strand of NZ_JBRILT010000007.1, from coordinate 9,174 downwards.
GTGGCCCGACATGCGGGCCTTTAATAGGTATGTTTGCTAAGGCTAATTAGGCTTTAAAGCGATTTTGCAGGTAATCAAATACCGCGCGAATACCAAAGGCTTCACCGCCAACAGGGCGACCCGGTAACTTACGTACGTTGTATGCCATTACGTCAAAGTGGCTCCAACTAATCCCTTTATCTACAAACTCTTCTAGATATAACGCGGCAGTAATTGCACCGCCAAATGGCGTTTTGGCGCAGTTAGCCAAGTCGGCAATATCACTACCGGTTAACTCTAAATAAGGTCTATGTAGCGGCATGCGCCATACAGGGTCGTCCACTTTAAGGCCAGATGCGGTAAAGCCTGCTGCCACGTCGTCATCATTACTGAAAAAGCCTGGGAGTTCGGTGCCTAATGCAATGCGCATTGCCCCTGTCAGCGTGGCAAAATCAATCACCAGTTCAGGCTTATCGTTATTCGCTTCGGCGAGTGCATCACACAGGACTAAGCGGCCTTCGGCGTCGGTGTTGTCGATTTCAACAGTGATGCCTTTACGTGTGGTGATGACATCTCCTGGTCTAAAGGCGTTAGCCGATACCGCGTTTTCAACAGCGGGTACTAATACACGCAATCGAACGGGTAAGTTATGCGCCATAATCAGCTGCGCGAGACCAATTACGTGCGCTGCGCCGCCCATGTCTTTTTTCATAAGACGCATACCTGATCCCGGTTTAAGATCCAGCCCACCAGAGTCAAAACAGACCCCTTTACCAACAAGGGTTAATTTAGGTGCTGATTCATCACCCCAGGTCAGATCGATTAAGCGCGGTAGGTTTTCACTGGCGCGGCCAACCATATGAATGGTTGGGTAGTTTTGCTCAAGCAGTTCATCACCCACAATCTGGGTGATTTCAGCGCCAAACTCTTGTGCCATCACTATCATTGTTTCGGCAAGGTGTTGTGGCATCATATCAGCAGCTGGAGTGTTGACCAGATCGCGTACCAGTGACACTGAGCGGATAAATTTGTTGGCTTCATCAGCTTGTGCTTGCGTTGGTACGATAAGTACTGGTAGCTCTTTTGTATTTTTCTTATAACGATCAAATTGATATGCGCCAAGTCCCCAGCTAAATGCGGCGGTTTTTATCTGTGGCTCATTGGCATTTAGCTGGTATTGCCCTGCGGGAAGCTGGTTTACAAGCTCGCCGCATAGCCAGTACGAATCATCGCTATCGCTGACAAAAATAACCTGCTCTAGCTCGCCTTCAGTGCTGGGAAGTAAACTTACGCCTTTGCCGTTAAATTGAGTGCTGTTGAGCCAGTTTTGGATGCGCTGCGGTTGCGCTTGGCGCCAAGCGACAAATGTGTCGCTATTAAAAATAGATAAGGGGATGCCTGAAGCACCAGAGATAATAAGGTTGCTCATGTAAGGACTCTTCTTGTTATTAATGATGAGAATGACTTAAGGCTAAGAGTATCAGGCTATACACTTGGGAGAAAGGTGGGGCGAAAGGATTTACTGGCTCAGAACTTAATTGCAGAGTTATTTAATTTGCTCAGAACTTGATTGTAATCTTGCTTCATTAGCGACGCGTTTGATACTGGCCTTACGCTCTGACATATTATTAAAAGAGCTAGGCAATACGTCTACGCCGACAATCTTACCCAGTTTGACCACGATTGGGATCGTGATAGGTGCAAAGGGTAAAACGGCAAACACGCCTAGCCCAAGGCCTTTTAATAAATCGCCAAATTGCTTATTGGCTTCTAGCAGTTCTTCTTTTGATGCTTGTCTACGTGTATGGCGCTTATAGGTGACTAACATATCTTTAGTCTCCTGTTTTTCTTGAGCAAGCGCGTCTTGCAACACTAACATATCGCGTTTTAGGCGCAGCCAAACACGACGTCTTCCGATACGGATGACGCGAATAGGGGCTCTATGTATGTGGGCGTAGATTTTCATGCTGGCGATTGTGCCACAGCCGGCACTTTAAACCTAACTCGAAAGGAGAATAAACGGTAATAAAGTGTCAACTGGGCGGTAATGTAATCGTGGCGTTAGCCTTAGCCTGCTCTTAAGCTGAGGATTTCACTGAGGACTATCGGATCGGGGTAACGGCAGAATGCGGGATCTTTTTTATCAATGGCATAAATCGACATGCGGTCAGCCAGTTCATTACCTTCAATACCCACGTGAGCGGCCACATGTTGAATCGCCAACGTGTCCTTTAATGAATCGAAAAGTGCGTGGGACTGCTGAATAATATCTAAGTTTTTAATGTCACCCGCCGTTTTGCGCTTCCAGCCTTTGGTTTTCCAGCCGTAAGCCCAGTTGGTGATACAGTTTATCGAGTACTGAGAGTCACTCAAAATTTGCACCGTTAGCCCCTGCTTTAGTGCCTTTTCGGCAATCAATAGCGCCTGATGCAGGGCATTTAATTCAGCCGAATTATTAGTACCGTTGGCATTATAAAGTCCGTAATACAGCTCTGTGAGTTGGGCTTTATGATAAACCGCGACACCAGAACCCGCTTTGCCGGGATTAGGCTCACAGCCACCGTCGGTAAAAATAGACACATCGCAGCGACTTAAGTCGATATCAAGACTCGCTTTAGCGGCCGTTTTGGTCTTCGCTGCGCCTGATGTGGTTTTTTTCACGCCATTGCCATAACTCGGCGCTGTTGCAAAGGCAGCTTTCGCTTCGGCTTCACTAGGGAAGGACTTATATTTGGCTTGTGGGAATTTATCGACCAGCTTTTTAGTGTAATCCCAGCTAGTGAAAATGCCGGTTTCACGACCAGCCCATACCACGTAATACTTTTTAGCCATAAAGCTTATGTCCTAAATCTTGATAATTAATGATTTGGCTACAACCAACATGGCGTTGCCATTGAGTATGCTTATTGGCTTTTTTTACAGTGGGCTAATAAGTCTACAAAGAACTGAGTACCTTTACGCTCGGCAAAGGCAATGTTGCGCTCAGGAATGGTTTCTGGCTCATCATAAGTCGCTAGCGCTAATTCCATACTGGCTTCGCGAATAATGTGCAACGTCGGATAAGGCGCGCGATTGGTATAGTTTGCTGCAGAGTCTTGCGGTTCATCTTCAAAGCAATAATCGGGATGAAAACTCGCTAGCTGATATTCACCTTCATAACCTTGTTCGATTAACAGGTCATTGGCAATATCGACTAAATCCAAATAAAGGTAAAAGCCTTCAAAACCACGTGGGATGATAAACAGTGTGGTTTCAATATCAGTGTGTTCATCAAGATAAGCACACTCTGTAATAAGCGCTTGCAGCACATCTTGCATGCGAGACTCATCAATGACGGCATAGCGAATACTCGCGCGCTCGACTTCACGCCGGGCAAATGGGCAAATGTTATATTTCATAATCACTTGCTTTACCCAGTTTTCAGTTTCTGTTGCGTATGCTTGTAATTCGTTATCGATTATCTGAGTCATCAGATGCAGCCTTGAAGGAGTTATGGCGCGATCATAGGCAGGATCGATAGCACAAGCAAGAGTGCCATAGTGACATTAAATATTTTTTGCTGTCTTTGGTTCTTTAATAATCGTTTCAATGCGACACCAAAACCTAACCAGACAAATGCACTTGGTACTGCAATAAAAAAGAAGACTAACGCGATCGTGACGACTTGCGGTGCAAGTGCCTGGCTCATGGTGGTAAAAGTTGCAACAGCGCCTATTCCCATTATCCATGCCTTAGGGTTGACCCACTGAAAAGCGGCGGCCTGCATAAAAGACAGTGGGGCGGTCGTATCTTTGCCATTCATCTTGGCGCTGCTATTAGCAATCAACCAGGCTAGATAGAGCATATAAGCGATACCGATATACTTAATAATGCTATGTAAAACAGGGTAGTTTTGGAACACTGCACTGAGCCCTAAACCAATGGCCAACACCATTGCCGGAAAGCCAATACAAATACCAGATAAGTGAGGCAGGCTGCGCTTAACCCCAAAGTTAACACCTGAAGACATTAGCATGATGTTGTTTGGGCCTGGGGTGATCCCCGATGAAAAGGCAAATAGTGCAATGGTAAAAATGAGTTCCATAATATTAAACCTGAAAGGGCCCCGTAAACGAGTAACAGAGAACAAACTAAAGGAAAATGCATTCTAGCGTGATAGTCAGCCTGGAGGAAAATATTATCTAGCGGAGTTGTAATCAGGATGTTGTCACGAAAGGGTTATAAGTTATCTTTTTTTATTATATCGGTGTAATCAAAGTTTAATACTTGCATATTTAGTCGTTAAAAGCAGATTGTTAGGCTTAATCTTTAGGCGTTTTTTTTATTTGACTCATTTTTATATGGCTAATATCTGCAACATGAATTGGAAGTTAAGCGCTCTTTATCTCAGATTGAAAGGGGGAGTGTTCGATAACAAAGGAGCGTCTAATATCGCTGTTGTGTATTTTGTCTGCTGCTTCTAATTTGTTATTGAATGAAGACTTTATCGTTTTAAGATTAGCTTTTTTACGCTTATTCGATTGGCTTAATACTTACGGTTTAGTCTTTGCTGTTGGCTGTTTTTTATACCAATCCACGTACCTTCTAGACTCACCTACAGGCAATGTCATTGTTAATGGGGGAGTCACTTCTTTGACTCTTGAATGTTCATTCATCAAATAGCGCTCTATATGCATGCTCACCCATATTTATCACTTGATTATGGATATTGTATAAATTATAAATTAACCAATCTTTTTTAACAAAGGATTAACAATATAAGAATAATACAATCTCAATCGTGCAAGACCTTACCGAATACAGGTTAATAGATCACTTTGAAGCTTTAGGTGATTTTACGACAAAGTCGCGATAATAATTGGAGTCAAATATGTCAATAGAATCATCTAAAGTACAAGCTAACAAAGGTACTTTTAAAGTACATGCTTTAGCATTAGCTTGCACCGCTATACTCTTTCCTAGTGCTGCATTAGCATCTGGGGAAGTCGCGCCAACAGCGAAAGAAACCACCAAAGCGGCACACGGTAATGACTTAAAAAGTCGTTTTGAAAAGGGCGCGAATGTGCCTGGTAAGCAACAAAATGCTGAAAAGACCCAGCGTCAGAACATAGATAAAAATAAACAAAAGAAAGTTGAAGGCCCAATGGGGGCTGTAGGCCCTGCAGCTGAAGCAGAAGAGAACATGTGTAGTAGTGAGCTTGCCGATTTAAGTGGTCAAGCATTATTTGATTTTGTTCGACAAGCCGACATCTCTTGTATCTCAGAGCTTTATTCTAGAAATGATGCGGTATCGGTTGCGGCTTACCAAACTGCAAATGTAGTTTCTGTTGCGAACCAGGTAAAAAATATTGCCGCTACCTATGACAGCAGCAATGGCAATGAAATGCGTAACCTGTTCTATTTTTTACGCGGCGCCTTTTATATTGAGTTTTATAATGACGATTTAACCTACGGTGATACACAGGCGGCTGATGCAGTTTATGGAGCGTTAGTTGAGTATTCGAAAAACCCAAAATTGTTTGATTTAAGCTCGACTGCTGGTGACACCTTGATGGAGTTTTTCACTTCATGGGCGAGTGCTGATCGTGTTTTAGAAAGCGTGCCAGTGATCACCGATTACTTACAAAGGTTTAATGCAGACTTTTTGGCAAGCAATCGCCACCGTGCAGCAATGACCAGTGCCCTAACTACGCTTTATTACGGTAGCTGGGAAGAAGACTACAACAGTAAAGCCATGGAACATGGTGAGCTGATTGATGCGTTGCTGAATATCGCGACAGCCGATTACATTATAAACTCTAATTACCAATATGAATCAACGGACGCCTTTCATGAATTTGGTCGTTTCTATGAGTATCAAGCCTATTGGGATCTACCTCAAAGCTTAAAAACACGTCTTAATGACGGTGTGCAGCTTTACATGAGTAAATTTGAGCGCATGTCTGCACAGTGGGCTGACGCCGCGGGTTACCTTGATTATTACAATCCAGGTGACTGTGAGCAGTTTGGTATTTGTGGTTGGGAAGAGGAGCTTGAGCAAACGGCTCTACCTATAAACTACAACTGTAGTGACACTATCTATATTCGTGCGCAACAGTTAACCAATGATGAGCTTCAAGCATCATGTGATTTGATGGGCGGTGAAGAAACACTATTCCATAATGTACTCGCTACTGGCTACCAGCCTGTTGCTGATGACTTAAATGAGAGTCTTGAGGTCAATATTTTCGATAGTTATGATGATTATGCGCAGTATGCCAGCGTCATCTTTGGAATTAACACTAACAATGGTGGCATGTACTTAGAAGGTACGCCGTCGCAAGAGGGCAACCAGGCACGATTTATTGCTCATGAAGCAACTTGGACTGATGAGATCTTGGTGTGGAACCTCAAGCATGAGTATGTTCATTATCTAGATGGTCGTTTTAACCTTTATGGCGCATTTAACTACTTTGATATTGATACGGGTAAGTCAGTTTGGTGGACTGAAGGTTTAGCCGAGTATATTTCTAAGCAAAATCGTAACGATGGGGCTGTTGATATGGGGCGCTCACAGGCTTACAGCCTAAGTGAGATTTTGGCGAATACTTATAACAGTGGTTCGGACCGTGTTTACGGCTGGGGTTACTTAGCGGTTCGTTTCCTATTCGAAAACCACAGAAGTGATGTCGATGCCTTATTGGTGCTAGCGCGTGGCGGTGATGCCGATGGCTGGTTAACTTATATCGATAATACGATTGGCCAAAATTATAATAGTGAATGGAATACTTGGTTGGGATCAGTGACCAGTAATGATGATTCAATTGACACCGGTATTACTCCGCCAGTTGACTCTGATGGCGATGGCGTACCTGATAGTCAAGATGCGTTCCCGAACGATCCAACTGAAACGTCAGACACCGATGGTGACGGCGTAGGTGATAACGCTGATGTCTTCCCAACAGATCCTACTGAGTGGGCTGATTCTGACGGTGATGGAATTGGTGATAACGCTGATACTGATGGGCCAGTTGACCCAGTTGACCCAGTTGAGCATTGCGGCGCAGCCACTATTAGAGATGGCAAGCTAACTCAAGAAAATGTTGAGTGTGTTGAAGGCAGCGATATTAATTACTTCTACACCTATGTTGAAGAAGATAATACGCCGCTTTATATCACAACATCGGGTGGTGAAGGTGATGTTGATTTGTTCTTTAACCAAGATATTTGGGCTAAGCCATTAGACTTTGATGCGAGATCAGAAAATGATGGTAACGAAGAGTCGCTAAGCGTGATAGCTAACCGTGGTTGGGTATATATCAGCTTACTAGCGTACCAAGATTTTAATGGTGTAAGCCTTAAAGTTAGCCTTACAGAAGGCGGCGATACAGGAACCACTCCGGTAGCTGTTGCTGATGCTTGTGCAACACAATCTCCATACGGTTATGGCGGTGTCGAGTTTGGTGAAGCGATTTGTATCGAAGATGGTCACTCTAGCTACTACTTCTATGTGCCAGCAGGAACAGAAGAAGTGAGTGTTGCAAGTGGCCACGGTAGCGGCGATGTTAATCTTTATGGCAATAGCCAAACATGGGCAAACCCAAGCTCGTATGAAGTTAAGTCTGAAAACCAAGGTAATGGCGAAAGCTTGACGATTAGTGCTCCAGCAGAAGGTTGGTACTACATCAGCGCTGATGGTGCACCATCAAGCAGCGGTGCAAGCTTAGTGGTTAATATTAAGTAAGACGGGACAAGTTTCTTTCGCTCAGAAGCAAAACATTTGCTTAGTAAAAACCGACTCAAAGGAGTCGGTTTTTTTATTTGTGAATAAAATCAGTCTAAAGGCGCTCGTAAATCAACCGTTAATGGTCGACAGTGCACTGCAAGTCAGGTTAGGTTAATGTTTAACCTGTTACGCTGGTGCAAGATAAATAGAGGGATTTTCAACTTATGATTAAAAAATATATCTTTTTGATAGTGTTCGGGCTGTCTTTTTTAGCTGGCTGTACAAGCTCTGACAATGTCGAAGCTGAAATGGCTGCGACACGCACAACGATGGTGACGACAGGGAACCTTGCTCTATTAAACAAATCTTCTACAGCCTTTGCCTGGCACCCAACTATGTTTGCTGTACATGCTAGTGACGAAATCGATAATCAAGTCGTTATCAATCATATGCAGCATGCTATTACGGAGTCTATGGAGGCCAAGGGGTATCATTTAGCAAGAGCCAATGAAACTCCAGGTGTATTGGTTGGATTTGGCTTGGCGTTAGAGTCAGAAATGAGTGATAAAGAAATATTAAAACGGGCAGGTTTAGTTGCCGGTTTATCTACGCAAGGGGTCGATGATAAATATGAAAAAGGCTCAGTGTTAGTAGCGCTATTTACGCCTAATAATCCAATGCCGGTTTGGCGAGTGCTCGCACAAGGTTTTACTGAGCTAGATAAAACCCCTGAACAAAGAGAGCAACGTTTTGAACAGTTGCTTTCGACTATGCTAAAACCTGTGCCGGTTGTTTAAAAGTCTGCTTGGTAAGCCCAGGCTTTTGCACCGTGACTGACAATTTGAATAGTAAGAGTAAAGGGAGATTACGATGAAGTTTTTAATTGTTCCAGCCTTGATTTTTGGGTTTGTGTGTAGCGTAAACGCCTACGCTGGACAGTGGAGCCAGATCAGTGAAAAAACGGTCAGCTACAAAACGGAAACCGATACCGTCACACCGAAAAAAACTGAAAAGCAGGTTAGTCACATAAAGATGAAGTGCATTCAGGGGACGGTTAACTTACATAAAATCGTATTGATAATGGCTGATGGCAGTAAGAAGGAGGTTGATAACCTCGGGATCCTTACAAAAGGGTTGTCGAGCCGGAGTATCAGTGTCCCTAAGGGAGAGCTTAAATCAATTGAGCTTACTTATGATAGCGTCGGTAGCCAAACTCTAGGTGTGGTTGGCGTAAGCAAAAAAGGTAAGCTGCAAATCTTAGGGCAGTTTCCTGATGCCACTTAAACCCAGCCACTTAGATCCAGCCACTTAGAACGGCAGTTTGGATTTAGTGGCTTAGATTTAGCCGTTTAGACGATAATCAACGCGCAATGAATATAACTTCACCTCAGCAATAAAAATGCCCTGCTTAGAGTAATGCCGATCATTTAGCAGTTTATTGATCGGTTGACCGATCTTTATAAGATGGCAAAATCCGAGTGTTTTTAAAC